>NZ_JBZQJF010000175.1:0-13802 GCF_059905295.1 Mangrovibacterium sp. | reverse complement strand
TTATCGCAAAGTCTTGCTAATGCGGATCGGCCTATTTTTATCAAGCCCGGAATCGAACTAAAAGCTTAGTGTAAACGGGAAGTTCCGACGGTAGGAGGAAATCACCCGTTGAACTTAGCTTTTAGAAAGATGCAGGTTGAAGATAAAAATCAGCCTTGAACTTTTTGTTTATCTTTTTGGTTCAAGCCAAAAAGTAAAATCCGTCCGATAGGACATAGAAAAGGGGAAAGTGATCCATGGATAGCATCATTGATTCCGAATCAATCAAATGATTTTCAAAGAAAAAGGGACATCAGCCCAGCTGATGTCCCTTTCCATATCATGAATGTAATTGTCTTAATCATTAATCTCCCGATCGCGGAAACCAATCAGGTAAAGAATAGCATCCAAGCCAATTTCGCTAATCGAGTTCTTAGCCGATTCTTTCACTTTCGGCTTGGCATGGAAGGCAATACCTAAACCGGCCAGCTGAATCATCGGCAAGTCATTCGATCCGTCACCAACGGCAATCACTTGCTCCAGATGCAGGTCTTCTTTAAATGCCAGCAGCTTCAACATTTCTGCCTTTTTAGCTCCATCTACAATCTCACCGACATGACGACCGGTTAGCTTACCGTTTTCAACTTCCAGCTCATTGGCAAATACATAATCAATGCCCAACTTCGCTTTCAGGAAGTTTCCAAAGTAATTGAAACCACCGGAAAGAATAGCTGTTTTGTATCCAAACTTCTTCAGTGTACGAAACAGACGTTCAGCACCTTCAGTTAATGGAAGTTCCTCTGCTATTTCCTGCATCACCGACACATCCAGACCTTTCAGCAAGCTAATCCGTTTTTTAAAACTTTCCTGGAAATCCAACTCCCCGCGCATAGCTGCTTCTGTAATCGAGCTTACCTCGTCGTAAACGCCTGACCGGCGAGCCAGTTCATCAATTACTTCAGCCTGTATTAAGGTTGAATCCATATCGAAACACACTAAGCGACGATTTCGGCGATACATGTTATCCACCTGGAAGGCAATATCCACCCCGGTTTCTTTACATATTTCAATGAACTCACGCTTGAGCTCTTCATTGTCTTTTGGCGTACCACGCACCGAAAATTCCACAACACTCTTCGTTCTGCGATCCCGGTCATTCAACGGAATACGTCCCGACAAACGCGAGATAATATCAATATTCAGCCCTTGTTCCGAAATAACCTTGGTTACCCGAGCCAGGTGGCCGGCTTTCAGCTGACGTGCCAGCAAAGTAATGATGAAACGGTCTTTCCCCTGGTGCGAAACCCATTCTTCGTAACGAGCTTCCGGAATTGGCGTAAACTTTACCCGCAATCCCAACTCGTGCGCTCTGAAAAGAACATCTTTCAGGATGGGCGATGAATCTGCTTTTTCCGAGATTTCAATCAAAATTCCCAATCCCAGATTTTCGTGGATTACAGCCTGACCAATATCCAGAATGGAAACATCATATTCAGCTAAAATAGCGGTTAGTGATGCCGTTTGTCCGGCTTGGTCGGGTCCTGAAATATTCAGTAATATAATTTCGCGTTCTCTTTTTGTCGTCTCCATAATTGCTAATCCGGTTGTTGGCCGGAACTTCTTTCAGGTTAACAGATTTTTCGTCGATTACCAGTTAAAGGTGATGCTTTGCTTTAAATCGGGGTGAAGACTCAACGGAACAGGACTTGTTCCGGCAACACCTTCAATCAATTTTTTTTCTTCATCGGTATAACTTTTATCCTTTGGAAAGAAAAAAGCAATAACCACCTCGGCAACACGCCTTGGATCGCTGGCCATGATCTTGGTAATCTCCAATCGCGTTCCCACGATGTCTATCCCGTTATCCATGGCCGTAATTCCCATAATCGTCATGATGCAGTTTCCTAAAGCCGTTGCCAATAAATCGGTTGGCGAAAAGGATTGCCCTTTACCCCGGTTATCACAGGGAGCATCAGTAATGATTTTTGCCCCCGATTGCAGATGAACGTTTTCAGTTCGTAAGTCACCCAGGTATGTTGTTTCAATGGTAATCATATGCTTGGCATTTTTGACGCCCCGAAAATACAAAATTTTCGAACGTTCAGCAGATTAAGTTGCTTTAATACGCTTCAAAATGCACCAGCTTAACACAGTCAATCCTGCCATGCAATCAAAAATTCCACTATATTCGTTTGTACCGAAAAACCTGTCTATGAAAGTTAAGCTCATTATCGTCTTCCTGCTTTTGTGTGTTATTGTACAAGCTCAAAAAGCGGAAAAGAAAGAAATCATCAAACAAGGTTGGAACGTTGGTGCCTTGCCGGCCATTACCTTCGACTCGGACCTGGGATTTCAATACGGCGGATTGATCAACCTTTACCATTACGGCGATGGCAGCCGTTACCCGGAATACAACCATTCGCTTTATTTGGAAGTTTCGCGTTTTACCAAAGGAAGTGCGATCTACCAGTTTCAGTACGACTCCGACCAACTAATCAAAGGCATTCAAACAACTGCCGACCTGAGCTACCTGACCGATCAGGCTTATCAATTTTATGGCTTTAATGGTTACGATGCGGTTTACATGGAAGACTGGACCGACGAAGATAAAGCGGATTACAAAACACGCCTGTTCTACAATTACGATCGGAAGCTTTTTCGCCTAAAACTGGATTTCCAAGGTACTTTGGCCCGTAAGAACTGGAAGTGGGAAGCGGGAATTAACTTCCAGCATTTTAAAATTGCCGAGGTAAATATCGGCAAACTCAACAAAGGCGAAAATGAAAAAGATAAGCTTCCGGATGTACCAGGGCTATACACCATTTATCAAGGTTGGGGACTCATTCGCCCCGATGAGGCGGATGGAGGGACAATTCCGGCTATACGTGGCGGATTTATATACGACAGCCGAAACTTTCGCGCTAATCCCGAACGGGGAATCTGGTCGGAAGCAGTGTTGGAGTATGTGCCTAAGATCCTGGGAGCAGAAAACTCCTTCACCCGGCTGGGACTTACGCATCGGCAATATTTCCCAATCATTTCCAAACGACTAACTTTTGCTTACCGCTTAAGCTACGAAGCAACCTTATCGGGCAAAGTGCCTTTTTACTACCTCACCAAACGTGTGGTTGACGGGGCAAAAGGCAACAGTATGGAAGGTTTGGGCGGAGGGCGTACCTTGCGGGGAGTTTTGCGCAACCGCGTAATCGGCGACAATGTGGCTTTTGCCAACATCGAGTTGCGCAGCCGAATCTGGAACTTCAGCTATAAAAACAACAATTTCTTTGTGGGGCTAAATGGCTTTATTGATACCGGCAAGGTAACAGGTAAACGCAATCTCGAATTCTACCCCACTTTTGTAGCCATTGATACGAAAAATTACCTGGATTACGGAGCTGAAAACTGGCATACCAGTTACGGACTCGGAGTGAAAGCAGCGATGAATGAAAACTTTATCGTGTCGTGCGACTACGGTCGTACGACCGACCACCGCGACGGAACGGCCGGCATATATATTAAACTGAACTACCTTTTTTAAAGAGGCTAAAGAATCCGCATATTATGCCTGATTTCCCGAACATTATCATAGTCCGTTAGCATTTCCATCAATTGAAAAGCAACATCAAGAGCAGGGCCTGGCCCCGTACAGGTGATCACATTCCGGTCGACAACCAACTGCCGGTCCTGAACATCGGCGCCAAAATCAGCCAGCTGTTGACGACGTGCACCATCATTTAAATCCCATGTTGTTGCCCTTCGGTCCTTCAAAACTCCCGCTTTTCCAACGGGTAAAGCAGCCACACAAACGGATGCAATCGGTTTACCTTGTTTATCGAATTCCCGGATTAAATTCAGAAACCGTTCATCGTAAGCATCATCGAAAAAACCGGCATCGGCTGCACCTCCGGGTATCGCTAAAGCATCGAAATCCTCCACATGCACCTGATCAAAGGGTAACTCAGGCTCTACAACCAGGTTCCAGTAGCATTTTAACTTTGGCTGTAAACCGGTAGTCACTAAATCGACCGGATGAAGACCGGCTTCTCTACTCCACCCGAACACATCAATAAACGCACTAGCCTCGTAGGCTTCAAATCCTTGTGCTAAAAAAAGCAGCACCTTTTTACTCATCACAAGCTTTTTTATTGGTTTTAGTTGGTCAGCCAAGTTATCAAAAACAGACAATAAAAATACGTCCCGTGCATGCAAATATCAGGCTCAGGAGATGATTCTTATCAAGGTTTCAACGATCAATAAGCATCCTCAACTTTATTCTTTTGAATCAACTTATCCATCTTATTAATCAACTTCTCAAACTTCTTTTGGTAGTTGATATCCCCCTCCATTTTAACTTTATAATACTTCTCGAGCTCGCTGTACCAGTTATCTTTCAGAAATCTTAAAACATTATCGTCCTCAGCATAGCTTTCGCCAACGATAATTTTCAGGATTTTCTTTTTTTCAACTTCTTGCTCTTCTTTGATGATTTCCAGTGTTTCCAGCTCCTCAGGTGTCAATTTCACTTTTGCCATAACAATCAGGTTTAAGGTTTCCGTACATTGATTACAATATATATTTACGGAGCTAAGCGATTCTTGGTTTTTGGCTAACCCAAAATTCATTCAGCAACAAAATTGGGATACATCATCCTTTAGCCCTGCCTCCCGAAACCATCAATGGCGCAATAAACAGTTATTAATTGCTTCCCCAACAGCCGGGCGAGCTATGAACATGTATTCATGGGCTCCCCAAACGCCGGGCGAACAATGAACATTTATTAATGACTTCCCCAACGGCTGGGCAGGTTATTAACATTTGTGCGCGGGCTCCCCAACGAAAGGTGGAGCCGTTAACATTTATTCGCGGGCTCCCGAATCGTCGGACAAGACATTAACATTTACTAAGGAGGCAAATTTGTGAGCAGCTCATTAATAAATGTTCACGCCAATCTACATAAACGTGCTTAGGAAATAGGCAAGTGTTACCCCAAGGTAAGTTCCGAAAATGTAGCCGAGAGTCCCCACCGCCAATCCGGAAATGATGATTTCTTTGTTTTTTAGAGCCGAAGCCACAACCGGCACAAAGGGCGGTGAAAAGGATAAAGCAGAAATAGTAATAATGGTGGTATCGGTATCAATTTTGAAGAGCCACGACAACAGCACATGAATAACCATGGTACCGAATACGCCCAGCGCAACAAATAAGAACAAGTGGAAGAAGTCGATATTAAACAGCGCTGAAAGATCGGCCATACTGGCAACAAGCAAGGAGAAAATAAGGATCAGGTACATTCCCAGCGAGAACGACTGTTTGAGCCGATTGATAGCCGGCACAAGACTTCCGGCAACACCCAGTGTGGTAATCGTGAGGATAATGGTAACCATTTGCGCCGATTTCGGCACCAACAAGCTCAGTCCGCCAGCAACGGCAAAAATCAGGATTGATAATCCAAACGACTTCACCATTTCAATAATTCCGCTGCGGCTAAGCATACCTTCAAATTCTTCGCTGGCAGCCTCAACCTGTTCCAGGTGCTCCTCCTTCAAAGCCGATTTAAACGGATGCATAAACCGGTTCAGCAGCGATTGTGCTGAAGTCATGATCAAAATCAGGAAGAAGAATCCGGTAACAATTTCATAGGTATTGACCAGGATAAATGTATTCGGCGAGACTTCCAGCGCCGTAGCGATAGCTGCCAAGTTAGGTGTTCCTCCGGTGTAAATACCCACCAGCATTCCGGCAATCTTCCAGGCATCGGGAATAAATGCTTTCAAACAAAAGAAGCCAATAATAATGACAGTTGTAAGCGACACGATCCCCAGCATCATCGAGATCAAGGCACGACGTGCCAAGTGGAGCCAGCGTTTTACATCCAGCGAAAATAACAAGAGCGGAATAGCCAGCGGAATGGTAATTGTCATCAATATTTCCTGTAAGCGGGCAATATGATTGGGTAATAAATCGGCTTCGGTGAGTAGACTTTGCTGTAAATATTCGGTCATCTGGTCATCGGGCAGAAAAGCCTGACCACCCAGCAAGTCGCGCATCTCTTCGGACATGGTTGGAAGTAATCCAATATTACCTAAGACCACACCGACAATATAGGCCAGTACAACAGCTCCGACCTTGTTCAGCAAAGTCGACTTGCGCGTGCCATAAACAATAGCCGCCGGAAAACACACATAAAAAACGATTAACAGTAAAATCACAGCCATTTCTCTTCAGTCTTTCCACCTCTATTCACTCAAAAACGGGAAATACAAGCCCGGTAAAAATAGTCAAGTTTTTCAAACTGAAGACTTTTCCTTCAGTCAATCCTTTTGCTATTCGTCTTTTACCGGTGCCTCCTCCACGCTGAAACGCCGAATTTTAATGTTCAGGTAAGCAAATAGAATGGACATCAGCGGACTAATCAAATTGAAAAATGCATAGGGCAAATAATCCAGCGTAGGCACGCCCAGCACACGTGCCTGGGTTGCTCCGCCCGAATTCCACGGAATCAATACAGAGGTCATCGTTCCCGAATCTTCCAGCGTACGGCTAAGCACTTCCGGTTTCAATCCTTTATCCCGAAAAGTATTTCGGTACATTCGCCCCGGAACAACAATCGCGATATACTGATCGGAAGCTGTGGCATTAAAAAAGATACAGGTTATAACCGTTGAGGTAACCAGCGAGCCTGTCGAGTCGGCCCATTTTACGATTGGTTTGGTAATCCGCGCCAACAAGCCACCCGACTCCATCACACCGCCAAACACCATGGCCGACAAGATCAACCAGATCGTGTCCAGCATACCGGCCATCCCAGAGGTTTGCAGCAAATCATTCACATCGCTATTCGAGGTCTGAATCGCTACATCGCCAAACATGGCCTGCATACTCCCAACATAAGCTGCCTCGGCATAATTCGATGCCTGACTTGCCAGCCCTTCGATAATATGAGGCTGAAAAATGATGGCAAACACTGCCCCCAGTAAGGTTCCAATGAGTAATGAAGGTATTGGTGGTACTTTTTTAATGATAATAAAGAACAAAATCGCCGGCACCAAGAATAGCCAGGGTGTGGTATTGAAGGTTCCGTCAATCGCGAGCTTTACATTTTCCATGTCAACCGTTGTTCCTGCAAAATCATAATTAAAACCGATAACCAGAAAAATTAACAAGGTGAGGATCATGCCCGGAGTCGTCGTGTACAACATATACCGAACATGGGTAAACAAATCTGTTCCGGCCATGGCAGGAGCCAGGTTTGTAGTATCGCTCAAGGGTGAAATTTTATCGCCAAAGTAAGAACCCGAGATAATTGCACCGGCCACAATCGCTTCGTTGATACCGATAGCCTTCCCAATTCCAAGCAAAGCTACTCCTATCGTTGCAATAGTCGACCACGAGCTTCCTGTGGCTACCGATACAACAGAGCACACCACGACAGCTGTCATTAAAAACACCTTGGGATTGATAATATCAAGACCGTAATAAATCAATGTCGGCACAATTCCACTAATCATCCAGGTTCCGGCCAGTGAACCAATCAACAGCAAAATCAGCATCGAGGGCATGGCCGAACCGATGGTACGAACCACATTATCCATAGTATCTTCCCACTTCTGTCCGTTACGGCTCACGATAATTCCGGCGATTGACGCAGCCAGTAGCAAAGCCACCTGGTTAGCGCCGGCCAAGGTATCATCGAAGAAAATAAAATTCAACGTTAACAGAACAATTAAAAACAGAATGGGCAACAAGGCCTCCAAAAATGATGGTTCTCGTTTCATGCGATTCAAAAATTAGGACAATTCAATTCATCTGCGTTCAGAAAACGAGGTTCTCATCAATTTTCGGTACAAAACCAAGCTGAATCCCCTCTTTTTCAATACCCCTTTTGCAGAAAGTTCAAATAACGCAATAATTTAGAAAGTCTGAAAAAGCAAAAAAATAAAAACTTGTTTTTGGGCTCAAAAAATAATATCTATGTTTTATGAGTTATTACTGTTGAGTATTCGAAGATTCTGATTAAAACGAATATTGTTATTTCCCAAACAAAACCTGGTATGTCTCTGAAAAAAATCTTTTTAGCTGCTTTAACCTTTGTTGTTGTTTTCCTGCTTTTTGCTCAACAGGACGAAGTCAAGTTTTCGGTGGAAGGCCGTGTAACTTCCGACGACGGCAAGATTGAAGGAGCGACCATTACTCTTTTTAAAGACGAGAAACAAGTGGAGGTCGTAAATCCCCCCCGCAACGGACGTTTCGAGTTCGATTTTGAATACAACCACGAGTATAGGCTGGTATTTAAGCGAGAAGGGTTTTTTCAGAAGATTATCATCATTTCAACCTACGTACCTACTGAGGTTTTGCAGCGCAACAACAAATTTCCACCCTACCCCTTCGAGTTGAATTTCTTTAAGGAAACCGATATCATCGACCGTTCATTTACTGTGAAACCGGTAGCACGAGTCTTCTACAACTCGCAGATCGACAATTTTGATGCTGAAATCTACTTGTCGGATTCCCAGCTTCGGGAACAAATTCAAGCTGCTGAAGCCGAACAAAATGCTTTGGCCAGCGAACGAAAAAGTATTGGCCGGGCCAACGAACAGGAAATGGCTGCCCTGGAGCGCCAATACGATAAAGCCATTGCCGATGCCGACGGGCTGTACCATAAAAAGGAATATGAAGGCGCTATCAACCGCTTCCGCGATGCACTGATGATCTTCAGTGACCGGTCTTATCCGAAAGACCGCATTGCTGAAATTCAGGATTTGATGGCTGCACTTAAGCTGGCTGAAGAAACCGAACAAAACTACCTGGCAGCCATCAAAGCCGGTGATCAACAATTCTCGGCAACGCAATACAACGAAGCTATCGGTTCATACAGCAAAGCATTGGAATATAAACCCAAAGATAAATACGCGACCAACCAAATCGACGAAGCACGTAAGTTGATGAAGGAAAAGCTGGGCAACATGCAGTATAACGAGTTGATTGCACGTGCCGATCAAGCGTTTAACACGCAGGTTTACAATGAAGCCAAAGGTCTCTACCAGCAAGCAATTGACATGCGGCCCCGTGACTCACAATATCCCCGCGACCAAATTAAAAAGATTGACCAGGAGCTGGCCCGGTTAGCTGAAATGAAAGCTATTGACGAACAATATGCCGCAGCCATGCAGCAAGGCAATACGTCGTTTGCAGCAACAGCTTATCCGGATGCATTAAAGGCCTTTAAAGAAGCCTTGAGCCTCAAACCGGGAGACGAACCGGCACAGGAACGCATTAGTGCTACTGAAGCTGCGATGCAGCAACTGGCCGACAATGAAAAATATACTGACTGGATCGCGAAGGCTGATGACCAGTTTTCAAAGAATCTATTGCCAACGGCTCGAACAAGCTACCAACAGGCTTCGAATATCAAGCCGAATGAGCAATATCCGAAAGACCGGATTGCTGAAATTGACCAAAAGATGCAGTTTAATCAGCAGTTTGATCAATTACTGGCAGAAGCCAACAACAGCTTCAGCAAAAAAGAGTATGCAAACGCTAAGGGACTTTACCAACAAGTATTAGGTTTGAAAGCTGATCACGAACTTTCGAAAAGCCGCATAGCCGAGATCGATCAGATTTTGGCTAAGCAAGCACTCGACGATCAATATGCAGCAGCCATTGCATCTGCTGATCAAGCATTCAATGCCCAGCAATATGCAGTAGCCAAAGGCGGTTACCAGCAAGCTTTGAGCCTAAAGCCACAAGAAAAATATCCGCAAGATCAAATCGCAAAAATCGACGCAGAGATGCAAAAACTGGCCAACCAGGCAGCTCTGGAGGAACAATACCAAGCCTTTATGAAGCAAGGGAATTCAGCTTTCGATGCCAAGAATTACACTGCAGCCATTACGGCCTATCAAAGTGCACTGGCTGTTAAAGCGAACGATCCTGAAGCCACCAACCGCTTGGCTGAAAGTCAGAAGCTTCTGGCCCAACAGCAAACCAAAGGGCAATACGATGAGCTGATTGCGCAAGCCGACCAGGCCTTTAATACGCAAGCCTTAACGCAAGCAAAAGGCTTGTACCAGGATGCACTCAACTTAATTCCGGAGGAAACTTATCCGAAAGAACAAATTCGGAAAATTGATGACCAGATGGCATTGGAAGCTCAGCTCGACGAACTGATGACAAAAGCCGACGCCGCATTCGATCGTCAACAATATACGGCAGCCAAACCGATCTACCAGCAAGTACTGACGATTGTACCGGCTCATGAAAAAGCCCAAGCCCGAATCGCAGAAATTGATCGGATACTGGCGCAGCAGGATTTGGATCAGCAGTACAACGATCTAATTGCCATGGCCGATCAAGCCTTCACGGCACAACAATATGAGCCTGCCCGAAGCAACTACCAGCAAGCATCAACACTGAAACCTGCAGAAACTTATCCGAAGGAACAAATTCAGAAGATTGATGCCGAACTGGCTCGCCTTGCTCAATTGGATGCCGACTACAAACGGGCCATAGAACAAGGCGATCAGATGGTAGCGACCAAGTTCTACGACAAGGCAATCGATCAATATCAAGAAGCTTTAAAACTGAAACCCAAAGAGCAATATCCGGCTGACCAGATTGAAAAAGTCAAGCAGTTGCAAGCCGATCAATTTAAAGCAGAGCAACTGGAGCGCTCGTACAGAGCCTATATTGCCAAAGCAGATTCGCTATTCAAACTGGAAGCGTATCAGCCATCGCGCAATAGCTATGCAGATGCCAGCCGGGTAAAACCGGAAGAACAATATCCGAAAGATAAAATTGCTGAGATTGATTCGCTATTAGCCGAGCTGCAACATCAGCAGGAGGTTTTAGCTGAAGTTAACCGAACTTACCAGGCAGCGATTAAACGAGGTGATGATGCCTTTAAAATTCGCGACTTTGCAGAAGCCAGCGATGCTTATAACGAAGCCCATTTACTGAAAACTGAGGAAGAATACCCGGTTAAACAGTTAGCTGAAATAGAACGACTCAAGGCAGCCGCAATGGAGCAGGCTTACCAGAAGGCTATTGCCAAGGCAGACGACCTTTTCAATAAAACAGAATATGCACTGGCCAAACCTGAATATCAGAATGCACTTACCATTAAGGCAAATGACCAATACGCCACCAGCCAGATTGCAATCATTGATCAGAAATTACAGGACGCTGCTTTAGCCGAAGCTGAACGTCAAAAGCTGGAAGCTGCCTATGCTGCAAAGATCGCTGAGGCGGACCAGGCATTTAAAGTTGAAAACTATACCGGAGCAAAATCCCTTTACCAGGAGGCATTAACACTAAAAGCGAATGAGCAATATCCGTCTGATCAGATTATAAAAATTGACGGCATATTAGCTGAATTGGCTAAACAAGCTGAGCTTGACGCTCAATACACACAAGTGATGACTAAAGCAAAAACAGCTTTCGATCAGGATCAGCTGGAGCAATCCCTTGGATTATACAAGCAGGCCAATGAGCTGAAGCCTCAGGAACCGGAACCTCCGCAACGGATTAGTGAAATTGAGCAACTGATGGCACAGAGAGCAGAGGAAGCTCGTCTGGCAGCCGAAGCCGAAGCGCAACGAATCGCGGCAGAAAAAGCTGCCCGCGAGAAATACGATGCGGCCATAAAACGAGGTGATGACGCCATGGCTCAAAAAGGATACACGAATGCACAAGATGCATACAACGAGGCACTGACCATACTTCCTAACGAGCAATACCCGAAAGACAAACTAGCCGAGATTGACGGCATTCTGCAACAGTTGGCTCAAGCAGAAGCTGAACGTCGCCAAAAGGCTCGTGAAGATTCGATAGCAGCAGCTAACCTCATGGCCTACAATGCTAAAATTAAAGAGGCGGAAGCTTACATCGATAGCCAACAACTGAACGATGCTGTCAATAGTTACCAGGATGCAATTAGCATTCTTCCGGAGAAGAAAAGCGAAGTTCAACCGAAAATTAACGAGTTAAACGCCTTAATTGCCCAATTGGCCAAGCTGGAGGCTGATTACCAGGCGGCCATTAAACAAGGCGATGAGCAGTTTAACAGCGAGGCATGGACAGATGCAAAAACAAGCTATTTAAAAGCCGTTAACCTAAAACCGGAAGAAAGCTATCCAAAAAATCAGATAGAAAAGATTGATTTGAAGTTAGCGGAATTGGAACTGCTGGCCGAAAAGGCTAAAGCCGCTGAGAAAACCAATGCAGCCTATAACGAGGCCATTAAAATTGCCGACGAACACTTCAACAAACAAGACTATACGGTTGCCCGATTCTATTACCAAAAAGCATTGGGAATTCAACCGGAAAATCCGTATCCGCAACAGCGATTGGAAGAGATCAGCAAATTGATTGACCAATCACTTACTGCCGACCAAATAAAGGCATATAACGATGCCATTGAAAAAGCAGACACGGAGTTCAACCGGAAAGGCTATACACTGGCCCGATTCTATTACAACAAAGCACTGGAAATAAAATCATGGGAACAGTACCCGAAAGATCGCATCAAAGAAATTGGCAAACTGACGAATACGCTATTGTCTCAGCGCGAAGAACAAGATTATCTGAATTGGATTAACACCGCCGACGAAGCATTTGTGAATAAAGACTTCGCGATTGCCCGTTCGTTTTACCAACGAGCACAGGCGCTGAAAAAGGATGAACCGTATCCGGGCATTAAACTGGCCGAGATTCAGAAAGAATTGGAGAAAATGCAGGCTGCACAAACAGAAAAAGAATATCAAGCTGCGATTACTGAGGGCGACAAAGCATTTGATACTCAAAATTACAGTGTTGCCCGTTTCTATTACAACCGGGCCATCAACTTACGTCCCGATGAAAACTACCCTAAAGATCAACTTAAACGAATTCAGGAAGCGATCAACGGTAATTAGGATACATCAAGACAAAAGAAAAGCGAGGTTCCAAATAAAACAGAACCTCGCTTTTCAATTTATAGCGTTAGAAATTAAGAACCGGGCAAGAATTTCTCCAGTATCTGAGTTAATTCCGGCAGCCTGATGGCCCCCTCTTTGCTCCATTGCAAATCTCCCGACTTAAAAACCATAACCGTGGGAATCGACTTTACACTAAATTGATTGGCAATATTGGGATTATAGTCCACATTCACCTTTAAAACACGGATGGTCTGCTTAAAGTTGCTTTTAAGTTCCACCAATACAGGTTGTATTTCCTTGCATGGCTGGCACCAATCAGCATAAAAATCAACAACTACCGGCTTATCCGATTTAATTATATTTTTAAAACGACTCGTTGCTCTCATTCAATCATCTTTCTTCTCTTCAACTTGGGGTTCAGGGATACCTGATCAATCCAAAACAGGATAAAGACCAGCATATTGATTGAAACGTTTTGTTTTAAAGATAGTTTTGTCCGAATTAATCAATAATTCCGATATTCGATAGATTAAATCAAAGGGTAAAAAAGAAAAGGGTCGTCAAATTTCTTGACGACCCTTTTTGAGCGGGAGACGGGATTCAAACCCGCGACCCTTAGCTTGGAAGGCTAATGCTCTATCAGCTGAGCTACTCCCGCAACTTATTCAGTTCCAAGTTTTGAGTTTAAAGTTTCAAGTTCTGCAACTCAAGACTTCGAAACTTTAAACTTTAAAACTTCTTGGTGGGGAGAGCAGGATTCGAACCTACGAAGACGAAAGTCAGCGGAGTTACAGTCCGCCCCAGTTGGCCACTTTGGTATCTCCCCAAATTGAATGTCAGATATTTTGAATTTCAATTGAAACCCGATTTCTGAATTCTGTAATCATGTCTTTGAACGATGTTGGTATT
>NZ_JBZQJF010000174.1:0-35205 GCF_059905295.1 Mangrovibacterium sp. | reverse complement strand
GGTTGCCGTTTCATTCGGAACAGTATAGCTTACCGTTAACTCGTAGCTGTCAGCTGATTTATCAATCTCAACAAAAGGAGGTATTGCAGGGCTACCGGTAGGTCCACAACCCGTTTCATGCGCAAAAGCACTCGAAGCATAAGTAATGTTTGACACCGAACCTGTACATACTTCGCTCCCATCCAACGTAATGGCGTAATCAAATTTGAAAGGCTCACTATCGATCGTTGGGAAGGTAACCGTCCACTGAATTTGTGTCGCGGTGCTGGTTTCTCCTGATTGGCATAAGCTGGTTTCTCCGGTAACCGAGGCATCAAAGTTATTTTCCTGTACTTCGATCGGACGCTCCAGCGTTACAGAGCAAGTTCCGTTCGATTTGATGACCTCAATCATATAGCCTTCGGCATCATAATCAGCATTTGTAAATTGAACAGAAATATTTGCTTCAGTATCGCCGGCGGCAGTAGCATACACCACAGAACCATCCGAGTTTTTTGTAATCATCCAACTGTAGGTGTAACCATCGTCATCAGTAGCACCGTCAACAGTATAGCTGTGTATTGAGCTGAGCATCGGCTTGCCCCCGGAACCAACTCCTGTTGGCAGGCTGGTTGCCGGAAAACCGTCATAAACAATCTCCGGCGCTTTTACCGTCACCCCTTGATAAGCAGTAGCCGTTCCATTGCCACAGACGTCGGTTATAGTCCATTCAATGGTATAGTTGCCTTCCGGGAATGTTCCGATTAAAACTTTTGTATCTGTATCCAATGTTATTCCACTCACACTGGGGCTAATCGTATAGGTGTATGAAACTCCGCTACACGAACCTTCAAAATCAGGCAAGGGAATTTTCTGTATGCAACCCGGTGTAGTTGATGTAAATGTTGGTAATGAGCCTGCCACAACGCCGGGGAATGACGGACCTGTAGTTCCGGTTAGTGTAATTGTTTGTGTACACTGATCAAGCTCAGTTGTTCCATCCAAAATCGAGTAAGTACGCTCAATCTCACAATTTCCTGAAGTAGATGAAGTCACAGGAAGAATAAGATCTTCTACCTGCAGTGTCAAGCCAGTGGTATCTATACAGCTACTTATTAATGTTCCACCGGCTTCGAAGAATGTTTTAAAACTAGAAATTGTGTTTAACTCTCCTGAACAGGAAACAGAAGTTGCCACAGGACAATTTATTGACAATTCGTCTTTGGCAGTTTCAAGAGTAACCGTATTCGTCTTATGCCATCCATCTGTATTTTTGAAAACGGCATAATAATCTCCACCAGCCGTTACATCCAGGGTACTCTCAGCGTTCTTTGCAATTCGACTTCCATTGAGATACCAGGAAACCATTACCGGATTATTTGGGTCAGAAATGACAAGCGTTGAATAAGAGTTTTCACAGATAACTTCAGGAGATGCACTCAAACTATTCGAACGGTCAAGTTCCCAATCCAAAATCTTCTCATAAATACCTTCAGGCAAAGAATCAGGCTCAACAATATTTATAAAATCAGTTAATCCTCCGGCATCGCACGAGTCTGCGTTTACCTCTGTTAGTCCATCATAAACTCCGTCCGGGCATTTTATTAACTGATTTCCAAAACCATCAATATTTTCAAAGACATAAACACTGGCACTATCAACAGTCGCATCAATGTGCTTATCATTCTTAGCATCGCCCAATTTGGTCAAATTATCCAGAACAATAAAAATACTTGACAAGCTCAACTCCGATTGATTACTTAAAGTAGCATTACCAAAAACGACTACAACGGCATCGTCATAAGTAATTAAAGTCCCGTTGTTCCCTATTGACAGATCTCCGTACACGGTCAAAATTCCGGATACGACAAGTGTATCTGTAACTGTTAAATCACCATCTACCGTCAAAGTTGTACCTTCTGAAACAACCACATCTGTATAGATTCCGGCTACAACGGTTGTATCTGAAACAACATCCAACCGCCCTGCGGCCTGTCCTCTATAGCTAAACAACAACAATAGCCCCAAAAGAAATAGTAATTTTAATCGATCTGTTGTGGTCAGTTTCATAACGCTTCAGTCTTATTTGGAGGAAAGTTTTAATAGACATGAAGTGCTTGATAAACGAGTAACGCAAGCCCTCAAACGACAGCTCCTTCTAATAGAAAGCACTATTGTTAAGCCCGCAGACAAAAACACATCACTTAATTTATCACCTATAAACTCCATTAATCCTCCAGTATAGAAAATCAACAAATTCAGTAGGCTGAGTCAGGCCTCGCTAACAAACCTGAAAACGAGACATATAAAATTTATCAATGCTCATTTAAGAGACATTGCTGTAATAGTTAAAAACTGAAACTGATTATTTTCTTAAAAGAAAAGAATTTCCCTCTTTCAATCCCCCGCACCACATCAACGAATCGCACCTAGATTTTAATCTTCACAAGAAAGGTTGATTCAAAACCCTCATAATCCAAACCATAATAAGCCCCATTTTCACTATCCAGAATCCAATACTGTTATATAAACTCAACCGGAAACAAAATTAATGGGACCTGCTTCTTCAGAGAAGCATATAAGATCAAACTCGGTGTAAAAAATACAATTAGTGGCATTTCATCGACATTATGCTGAAATGATGCAAAATCAGACAAAACATCGAATATTAATACTTTTGGGAAAGACAATTAGATTTATCTATAAAAACGTCTTGTTGATCGAACTTTTACGAAATCATAATCTATTATGCAGTAATAGGTGCAGAAGCTCATCTTTAAACTTAGGAGATACTTTTAGTTGGGATTTATCGATCATTTCAACCATTCCACCGTCGGTTTTCACATAACGACTAATACAACCGATATTAACTAAATGAGAACGATGTATTCGGAAAAAGCCATGCGGGACTAATAGCTGATCGAATTCAAGCAAGGTCCGGCTAATTAAAACGGAAGAACCGTCTTTGTAAAAAACACGCGTATAATTCCGCTCACCTTCACAACGCAAAATGTTTTTCACTTTTATAATCGCAAAACCATTCATTTCTGGTAAAGCAATCGTTGCATCATTTTGTTCTTCAGCACGCTCAATCTGAGTTTTCAGGGATACAAATTCCTCTTTATGCTTTATTCCTGCCGATTTAAGAATTCGTTGAATTGTAGATTTAACATTCTCGGGCAACACCGGTTTTAGGATATAATCGAAAGCCGAATATTTAAATGCGGTTATCGCATAATCATTATACGATGTAACAAACACCAACCTGAAATCGACTTCAAGCAACTGATCAATCAAATCGAAACCAGTACCATCCGGCATTTCTATATCTAAAAATACCAAATCCGGATCGATTTCATTAATCAACTTTAGGCCTTCTTCAACACAGTCGGCTTCACCGACAATTTCAAGTTCTGAAAAATTTTGACTGATGATGCGATGTAAGATCTTTCGCGCAAGCTGATCATCATCAATGATAACGGTTCTGAGCATATCCCTTTTTATTCGAATACACTAAACTAAGAAAAAAATACGATCTACCCTTTCATTATAGTAAATTATTTAGAGGATTATGATCTAAAAATCAAGGATCAAAACATTTTCGTTAAAATCATCTGAATATGCTTATTTTTGCAGCCTAAAACAGCACAATATGGCTTACATACTTCATTTAGAATCATCGACCTCAATCTGCAGTGTTGCCCTGGCTAAGGACGGTCAACTAATCGACATACAAGAGAGCAGCGAAGGACAAAATCATGCCCGTTTGTTGAGTGTTTTTGCAGAAGATTTATTACGAAAAAATGAGCTTACAGCCGATCAATTAGCGGCTATTGCGGTGAGTGAAGGTCCTGGATCGTATACCGGCTTGCGCATTGGTGTGTCGCTGGCTAAAGGTCTTTGTTACGTTAATCAAATTCCGTTAATCGCGATTAGTCCGTTACAAGCCATGGCCGAACAGGTCATCCGACGGAAAACAGAGTTAAATCTGAACTTGTCTTCCCATAGTATGCTAATCCCAATGATCGATGCACGCCGGATGGAAGTATACACAGCTGCCTACAACGTGAATAATTCTGAAATTCGATCTGTATCTGCAGAGATAGTTGATGAAAATACCTTTGCAGAGGATTTAAAGGAAAACCAGTTAGTATTCTTTGGAAATGGTGCTACAAAATGTGCAGAGGTCATCAAACATGACAATGCTTGCTTCATAGATAACATTCAAACTTCGGCACAGTTTATGTGTAGCCTTGCATGGAAAGCTTTTCAAAATAAGCAATTTGTGGATCTTGCCTACTTTGAACCCTTTTATTTAAAGGATTTCATCGCTGGTAAGCCACGAAAAAATATTTTAAACAGCTAGCAGGAATTGTTCAGTTCTCAAACTTTCGTCTATTGAGATTCAAGGAGAAATGCATAAATTAGTTAATGGGTTTGTAAAACTGTCAATCTTGCTGATTAGAAAGTTGAACTAATGAGACGATATTTATACCTGATATTTTTGTTCATCATAGCCTCTTTATCCTTACAGGCTCAACCTATTGAGAAGTTCGAGTATTACCTAAAATACAGCTTCATTAAAGGAGGTGAGGCTTTTATCTTAGTCAGTGACACAACGTATAACGGAAATCCTGCACTACATTATTACCTCCGCGGACAAACAGTGGGTATCGCCGATGCACTTTACAATGTAGACGATATTTACGAAACGATCCTTAACCCGAAAACAGTTCGTCCTTATCTACATATCCGCAATATTAAGGAGCGAAAGTACCGCTATTATAACGAAACGCAGTTCTTTGATAATGACTCGATTTTCAGCCAGCGTTCGGGAGGGAAAATTGTCCCTCACAACATGCTCGATATTTTAAGCATGTATGCTTATCTGCGACAAAATGATCTACTGGACTCACTGAAAGTGGGCGATACATTCACCTTACCTGTTTATCATGCCAACAAATACTTTATGCTGGAAACCAAGTTTTTGGGAATCGAAAAAATAAAAACAAAGATTGGCGAAAAAGAATGCTATGTTATATCTCCCTGGATTGACGAAGGTAAGTTGCTAAAAAGATCGGATGGTTTGAAATTCTACATCACAAAAGACGAAAATAAGATTCCTGTAGTTTTAGAGCTCGACCTGAATGTTGGCTCCGTCAGAGCTGAACTTGTTTCTTACTTTAAGGTGAATCAAAAGCCCCAATTGAACAATTAGCCATTTTCGGTTCAGACACATCGTAAACAACCCACTATTGCAAAGGGGGTTAAAAATGAAACAGGAGTGGTTGTTTTTGCCATTATTTTCTTACTTTTGCAGCAAATTTCGAAAAACATATAATTCATTCTAAATATGGCAACTACAGCTGATTTTAAAAACGGAATGACGATTGAGTACAATGGCCAACTCTTTACGATCATCCAGTTTCTCCATGTAAAACCGGGTAAAGGTCCAGCCTTCGTACGTACAAAACTGAAAAACGTAAAAACCGGAAAAGTAATTGAAAACACCTTTAACTCGGGTGTAAAAGTTACAACAGTTCGTGTTGAACGTCGTCCGTACCAATACTTGTACAAAGATGATATGGGTTATGTATTTATGCATACTGAAACTTTCGAACAAGTTACAATTGACCCGGATTTGATTGAAAACGCCGACTTAATGAAAGAAGGTCAGATCATCGAGATCAACTTCCACGCTGAAACAGAAACTGCTTTAACTGCTGAACTTCCTCCATTCGTTGAATTGGAAGTAACCTCAACAATTGCCGGCGAAAAAGGTAACACAGCAAGTTCAACAGCATTAAAACCGGCAACCTTGGAAACTGGCGCTGAGATTATGGTTCCGATGTTTATCAACGAAGGTGAGATTCTAAAGATCGACACTCGTGACCGTGCTTACAGCGAACGCGTAAAACGCTAATTACCGACAACGCACAAATATGTCAAGGCTTCTGTTTTAACAGGAGCCTTTTTTGATATTTCTACTTTAATTTTTGGCTTTCCGTTTTTGCTTCAGATCAAGCATGACCAAAACTGAGAAAAAGAACCAAACCGGAACAGCAGCCTTATCCGAGTCCAAGAAGTTGTTTAGAAAACCATGCACAAAATAACTGACCAAAGCCATCAAAACTGCCAGAGTAATTAATTTTTCTTCTCGCCCTTCAGCTCTTTCATATACACGAAATCCGGTACTCATCATTAGCAAAACGAGCACGACAATACTTAACATACCGGGCAAGCCGGATTCAGCCAGTGCCCCCAGATATTCGCTGTGCGCATTACCGCCATCTCCTGAATTGGTACTGATGATGGTTCGTAAATCCGTCCGCTGAAAAGGAGCATATTGAAACATGTAAGTACCAGGCCCCCATCCAAAGACAGGCTTCTCCCTAAACATCGCCAATGCACTACTCCATCGGTTAAGCCTCTCAACATTCGATGCATCAGTCGATATATTAGAGATCGACTCAACATGTCCGGCCAGTTGCGATGATGACTGCTGCTTGTTCGTAGCAAGCTCTTCAATAATCGTATCCTGAAACAAAAGGAAAGCCGAAAAAGCCACGACACCGGTAATAAAAACGGTTCTGAATTTGATCTGCCATAACAACAAGGGGACAATTCCCAAAGCAATCCCAAAGCTTAACCAGGCAGCACGAGTATAGGACAACACCAAAGCACAACAAAAAACAATTAACTGCAAGCCGGCAATAATCCTCCAGCTTCGCTTCATATCCTTGAATCGTGTTATTGCAAATAAAACCGGAATAAAGAACACCAGCATAGCACCGTAAGAAGTGTGATCCTTGAAAAAAGGATTCATGACAAAATTCGCTGCATGACTATCGAAAAAGCCATAGCCGGACTGTCGCCACCAGCTATAAGCGATCACCGGCAAAAAACCAGCACCATACAACAAAACGAAGCGGTAAAAATTGTCTTTATCGCGGAGCAGTTCTTTCCCCATAAGATAGAATGTGACAATGAACCATAATTTAGACAAGCCGTATTTCAGCGAAACAACAACCATGGTTCCGGTAAAGCAGGTAACCAACATCCAACCGAGGTAGAACGCCAATGCCAAACTAATCGGATGGCGGAAAAATTCGCGGGAAACAGGTCGTTCCTGGGCCAGTTTAAGAAGAAACAGGAGCAAAATACCAAACAACAGAGGCTCTGTCGGCAGGTTCATATCGAAAGACAAGCCCGGAACAAGTTCCTTTAAGGGCAAACTCAATGGCGTGAAAAAAGCGACGAAAAGCAAAAGGTAGTCCAAACGCCAAAATGCTAATACAACAATGCCAAACACAATCGGAAGGACATTCAGCCACAACCAGCCTTTTACGACGAACAGAAAAAAGTTCAGCAACAAAAAGATTATTGACAACCCGTAAAAAAGCCCTATTTTCTGACGTTTGGCAAGCAAGATTTAAGCTTTTGGCATTGATAAAGATTCCATAACCAGGATTAGCAAGACAGCCAATAACTCGACTGACAGCAAACTGGCAAGCACAATGATCCACCGGGTAGGATAAGATTTTTTGTCGGCCGGGAAAGGAGCTTCCACCACTACCGAGAAACTTTCGTCCCGGTTGATTATACTATAGATTTCCTCAAATTGATTGCTTATTGTTTGGCGCTGTGCCAATAGCTCCCCCATTTTAGCTTGCATTTGTTGAAACAGGCCACCTTTTTCTGCCAGGTTATCCAGCCTCTTTTTTAAATCGTCCACCGAGCTACGTGAAGCTCCCCGTGCTAATGCTTCTGCATAACCCAAGGTTAATTGTTCCGTTTGACTCTTATAGTCGAGTAAACCATATTTCTGCCGGTATTGTTCCATTTGCTTGTTTAAGCTGTCAATTTCAGCTTGTTTGCGATCTAAATCAGCCTGAAAACCGATCAATTGCCCGGTGTATTTTTCACGGTGCATGCTCATCATTTTGGCATTATAGAACTTGGCCAGTGAGTCTACCATCGCACAGGCAAACTCCGGATCACGGTCCAGAATGCTAATTTCAACAGTCTCATAACGGGTCTTCGAACAAACGACATTTTCATCGTACATCTTCAAAACCTTCGATTGTGCAGAACGCGTATTTGCATTGATCTCATATCGGTTGAGGAGCGAAAAATTATGAATCATTTTTCGCTTCAAGTCAGTCGAGTTTAATACTTCCAACATTTGCTCACTCTCTGATTCTTCTGAAAATGCCTTTGTATTAACCGGGTATAAACGCGCCTGCGACTTAAAGAGGGGAGTAATAAAAACCGGTGATGAAAAAAGAATCGCCAAAGCAATAGCCACAATTCCAATAATTACCAGGTGAAGTTTCCAAGGCCACAATTGCTTCAACAACGACCGGCTTTCCAAGAGGTCTTTCATAAAGAAGATTTATACGGTTTAGATCAGTTTATAAACGAGCAGATCTCCTGTTTAGTACAGGAGATCTGCTTTTTATGCGATATCGAACTCAGCTCGTTATTCTGCAATCAACAGGAAATAGTTTTTCTTTCCTTTCTGCACCAGGATATATTTATGACCAATCAGGAAATCTTCGTTGATCATCAATTCCTGATCCGTAATTTTGTCTTTATTAATCGCCAATCCATTTCCTTTAATGGTGCGACGCAACTCTCCTTTCGACGGGAATACGGCTGCATGATCAGCTAACAGGTCAACAACATTGACACCGGCTGCCAATTCTGACTTTGCAATATTAAATTGCGGTACTCCTTCAAAAACTGAAAGGAAAGTCGATTCGTCCAGTTTGCGTAAAACATCAGCAGTTCCCCGGCCAAACAGAATTTGCGATGCCTCAACAGCCATCTCATAATCTTCGCGAGAGTGTACCATCACGGTTACTTCTTCGGCCAATTTTTTCTGCAATTCACGTTGGTGCGGTGCTTCCCGATGTGTTTCAATCAATTTATTGATTTCATCCTGCGCCAGGAAGGTAAAAATACGAATGTAATTTTCGGCATCCTCGTCGGTCGTATTCAACCAAAACTGGTAAAACTTATACGGCGAAGTCAGATTTGGATCTAACCATACGTTACCCGACTCCGTTTTTCCAAACTTTGTACCGTCAGCTTTTTTGATTAAGGGAATGGTCAAAGCAAACGCTTCACCATCCGACTTACGACGGATCAATTCAGTTCCGGTAGTAATATTCCCCCACTGATCAGACCCTCCCATCTGCAATTTACAGTCCATATTCTGATTCAACCAGTAGAAGTCGTATCCCTGAACCAATTGGTAGGTGAACTCGGTAAAAGACATTCCGGCTTTCGCATCCGGATTCAGGCGTTTTTTCACCGAATCTTTGGCCATCATATAATTAACGGTGATGTGTTTACCGACGTCACGAATGAATTCCAGAAAACTAAGCTCCTTCATCCAGTCGTAGTTATTCACCAGAACTGCTTTGTTTTCAGCATCACTATCAAAATCGAGAAACTTTGACAATTGTTTGCGAATACCATTCAAATTACGCTGTAAAGTTTCTTCATTCAGCAAATTACGCTCTTGTGATTTTCCCGAAGGATCACCAATCATACCCGTTGCCCCACCAACCAGCGCAATTGGTTTATGTCCGGCTAGCTGGAAACGTTTCAGTAACATAATCGGAGCTAAACTGCCAATATGCAAAGACTCAGCAGTTGGATCGAATCCCACATAAGCTGAGGTCATTTCTTTTTGCAATTGTTCTTCAGTTCCGGGCATCATATCGTGTAGCATGCCTCTCCAGCGCAATTCTTCAACAAAATTCATTGTAATGGTCGTATTTATTATTCTGTAATTCTATTTAAAACTTCAGTTTTATTCCGAATAAGAGCAAAACTAAAATCCGGGCAAAGATATAAAAATGAACCGTTAAGCTTGGCATTTATCGCTCATAATCGGAAGCATTGACTATTCCGAAATTTACAAGGATATATAGGCATTGTAAATGACTCCAACTACAGCGCATGTAACGCAAAGAAAGTAGAGACTCCCCAAAAGCAAGTACGTTGAAAAAGTCTTTAAATAGCCTTAGCCGTAAGATCCGTTCCGCAATTCTAACAATCATGGGGAGGCAATTCCGAAATTGGCAACCGTTCTTTTTTAAACCGTTTTGTTCGTTTCATGACCATCTTTCGGTTTTTGATTCTCGCCAGCCTCCCAGAAATCAAGGAATGGCAGAAGCGTTGGTACCAGGTTTTTCAACGGCTCATACACCTGTGATTCCTCCTTCGTTTCTTCCGACAAAATATGAACATCCTGGTCGATATGATCAAACAACAACAAAACAACACTGAGCACCAAAGCTGTTTTCAGCACGCCCAGCAGCATGCCAGCCAAATGGTTCAACACCCCTAAAGCAATAGCCTCAACCACTTTCGTTAGCAATTTCCCAATGATATGTACAACGACAACAACAATCAAAAAGGTAATAAGAAAGGCTACAATCCCAACATACTTGGGATCCCAATGAAAATTGTCCGTTATAAAATCAGCCGCGAAGTAGGAGAAGTGAATCGCAGTCCAGATGCCAAGAATCAGAGCGACCAAAGAAGCCAGTTCAATGATAAAACCTTTCATAAAACCGCGTACACCAGCGATGATTAATAAAATTCCAAGAACGATATCGATGTAATTCATATAATTGACAAGGAGGTTTGTAAACCCTAAAAATATAAAATTATTTATTGCACAAACGATTCCCCGGGTACCTGGGGAACTTTTGTTTACAAAATTTATTCGTTGCATTAAGACCATTAGCTTGGAAAAGCTTATTTTCGTTGAGAACGTAACAACAACAATAAATGACAATCATAAACTCCATTGTTAATTGGCTGAATTACAAGCGAATTTACGAGATCGATTTATTTAAAAAGCACCCTATTGAAACACAGCGGGAAGTGCTTTTTGATTTGTTGCATCAGGCACGTGACACTGAGTTTGGACGAAAATATCAATTCAAAACAATTACCACCGAACAAGATTTCAAAGAACGAATACCGGTTCGCAACTACGAGGCTTACTCGCCTTATATTGACCGTTTACTGAAAGGCGAAAAGAATGTCCTGTGGCCCGGCGAAACAAAATGGTTCGCCAAATCATCGGGAACAACAAATGATAAGAGCAAATACATCCCGGTTAGTAAGCAATCGCTCGAAGATGTACACTACCGGGGATTTAAAGATGTGTTGGCCCTTTATCTGAAAAACAATCCCGATTCAGGTGTTCTCTACGGTAAATCACTCACGCTGGGAGGTAGTCACCGTGTAAACAGCTTCAATAACAACTCATACTATGGTGATTTGTCGGCCATCCTGATTGAGAACACACCGTTTTGGTCGGATTTCATTCGAATTCCGCCGGCAGAGGTGGCCCTAATCGAAGAATTTGAAGAAAAGGTTGTCAAAATTATTGAGCAAAGCCGCGATGAAAATGTAACATCACTGGCAGGCGTTCCCTCGTGGAACCTGGTACTGCTGCAACGCGTTCTCGAAGCAACAGGCAAGAAAAACATCCTGGAAGTATGGCCCAACCTGGAAGTGTTCATCCATGGCGGAATTAAATTTGATCCTTACCGCGAACAATACCGGCAAATGATCCCTTCGGACGAGATGAACTACATGGAAACCTACAATGCTTCGGAAGGTTTCTTTGCCATTCAGGATAACCCCGAAAGCAACGATATGTTGCTGATGCTCGACTACGGGATTTATTACGAATTTATCCCGATGGACGATTTTCACTCGGAAAATCCACCTGTCCTTTCGCTCAACGATATCGAGCTCGAAAAGAACTACGCCATGGTTATCAGCACCAATGGAGGCCTTTGGCGTTATCTTATTGGCGACACTGTCAAATTTACCAACCGAAATCCGTTCAAAATAAAAATCACCGGGCGAACCAAACACTTCATTAATGCGTTTGGCGAAGAGTTGATCATTGAAAATGCTGAAGAAGCCCTGAAGGTAGCTTGCGAGCGAACATCAGCCATCATTCGCGAATATACTGCCGGACCTGTTTTTATGAGCGGAACCAACAAAGGAGCACATCAATGGATCATCGAATTCGACAAGCAGCCTGATGACCTTTACCATTTTATATCAGTATTGGATGGCACGTTGAAAACGCTGAATTCGGATTACGAAGCCAAACGCCACAAAAACATCACGTTGGAGCGCCCCAACATAACGGTTGCCCCCGAAGGTCTGTTTTACGAATGGATGAAGCAACGAGGCAAGGTGGGCGGACAAAACAAAATTCCACGACTGTCCAACGACCGCAAGTACCTGGATCAGCTATTGGAATTGCAGGAAAAGAAATTTGGAAATGAAGCCTGACACCAACAGGCATTTTATAAATTTGTATACAAACTCGAAAAAAAAGATAAAACATGCATATTGCAATTGCCGGGAATATTGGAGCCGGAAAAACAACACTCGCCGGGATGCTGGCCAAGCATTACGGATGGACACCACATTATGAAGACGTTGATGAAAATCCCTATTTGAATGATTTTTATGAAGATATGCAGCGGTGGTCATTCAACCTGCAGATTTACTTTTTAAACAGCCGTTTCAACCAAATTCTGGATATTCGGAATTCCGGAGAAACAGTTATTCAGGACCGGACCATCTATGAGGATGCTGAGATTTTCGCCCCCAACCTGCATGCCATGGGGCTGATGTCGACCCGGGATTTCCACAATTACAGCAGCCTCTTCCAAATGATGAGCAAATTAGTGAAGGCTCCCGACCTGTTAATTTACCTGCGAGCTAGTGTTCCTACCCTGGTTAATCAAATTCAGCTGCGTGGTCGCGAGTACGAAAACTCCATCCGGATTGATTATTTGAAGCAGCTCAACGAGCGCTACGAGGCCTGGATCAGTCGCTATAACGAAGGGAAATTACTGATTATCAATGTTGACAAAATTGACATCACCAACAACCCCGAAGATTTAAGTGGCATTATCGATAAGATTGACGCCAGTATTCATGGCTTATTCTAGTCCACAACACAGCAAAAATTAAAAAAGGCAATTGAAAATGATCGATACACATTTTCAATTGCCTTTTTTTTGAAAGTCACTTCTGAGTTTCGAGTTTCAAGACAACCCGACAACTTCAGATAACAATGACAACCTGATGTCCGAAAAACGTTCCACTTTCATTCCTGTTGGTGATTCCCCGAAATCATATCCGTTTTTCAAAAAGCCGGAATAATCGAAAAAACGATTAGGCTTTAATCGCTTCAACTTCAGAGAATATAGCAGGCCATACCTCATCCGGTATTTTAGCTCCAAGTACCTGAATGACTTCTGCTGCCAACAAGCCACCTAATCGTCCACAATCATTCAAGGTGAAACCATTGGCCAGGCCATATAAGAATCCGGAAGCATACACATCACCGGCTCCCGTTGTATCAACAGCCTGAACCGGAGTTGCCGCAACGCGCACAAACTCATCACCCGCTTTAACCAACGAACCTTCTTTGCCAATTTTGACAATGGCTATCGAGCACTGCCCGGCAATTTCGTTTAATGCATCAATTGGTTCCTTGCCGGTATAAGCTTTAGCTTCTTCCTCGTTAGCAAACACAATATCTACATACTCAGCAACCAAATGTTTCAGGAAATCGAGGTTCGCCTCAACCACATTGAAACTGGCCATATCCAGGGAAATGGTCAAGCCATTTTTCTTTGCCATCCTCAGGATCCCTTCAATCAATTCGTGATTAAATACCAGGTAGCCCTCAATATGCAGGTAGTCATACGGTGCAAACAATTCGTCTGTCAGATCACTAACCAACAACTCGCTGGCAGCACCCAGGTAGGTACCAAAGGTACGCTCCGAATCGGGAGTAATCAGTGTAGCCGCCACTCCCGAAGGAATATTGCCTTTTAGCAGATGCGGTTTAATTTGAAGATCTTCAAATGCATTTTTGAAAAACTGCCCGATCTTATCGTCGTTGATTTTACCAATAAAGGCCGTTTTGCCACCCAGTTGTGCAATTCCACGAACGGTATTCGCAGCTGATCCACCGGTTTCCATACCGGCATCCAGGTCGGCAGTGGCTGCCAGAATCTTTTGCGATAAATCGGCATCAACCAAGGTCATGCTACCTTTGGGCAAACCAAATTGTTCCAATAACTGGTCATCTTTCAGCTGAACCAATACGTCAACCAAGGCACTACCAATTCCTACAATCGATTTTTGAGCGTTTTTCATGCCGCAAAAATATAAAAAAACTCAATCGTCCCGGCCCTCCTGTCTACCAATGACAGATAGATGGATGGAAGGATAGATGGATGGAAGGATTGAAAACTGCAACCAGCTAGCCCATCGGGCTTCAACATCAATAGAAAGAACGTCCCACCTCCGGATATCACGATGCCGGGAAACGCGCCAATCTTTAACCGCAGAGAACACAGAGGAAACGCAGAGGGATGGATTAACGATTGAGAAACCCGCAACCCGCAACAGCCCCTGACCTATAAAGGGGTAACTATACCGGCAACTTGAAACTTAAAACACGAAACTTGGAACTTGAAAGTTTGATGGATTGAAAGAGTTGCAAGTTGAATCAAATCCCAGACTTTAAGTTCCAAATCTCAAAAAGGGGCATAGCCGCAGTCACAGCCACGAGCAACAAACCCCTGGCCTACCGATGTAAAATCGGTACAAGCTCTAAAGGGGTAACTATACCAGCAACTCGAAACTTAAAACTCAAAACTTGGAACTCAAACACAAGCCCTCCTATTTAGAACAAATACAAATTGATTGCTTTCGAGCATTTTTCAATCAGCTAATCATATTTATTACGGCGTAATGTCGTAAATTAACAATTCACAGTCAAGGACTTACAAATACACATTTTTGCGAATCGATAAAAACAACGAAATGAACACCGAAAACAGAATTTCATTTAACATGCCGGCTGCAGAAGCAGAGGAAGTCAAACTGCTTTTCAAAACGGCAGCCGAAAAGCTGGCCCCTTACCTGACCAGCATAACACCCGATGATAAAAAATCGCTCGCCAAACTGGGAAATAAGGGTTACTCGTTTGTAAATAAAGGAAACGAATATTTACAACTCCCCGAGAGCCCAACACCTCCCTACCTGGATAAAGCTGAGGTTGCGGTCGACCTGGCAGGCTTCGATGTACTTCGCCAGATACTGCAAACGATTCAGCCAACCATTGATATGCTCGAAGACAGTATGACCCTGTCGGGCAGTGAAGCCTACAGCGGCATATTGGTATTTTACAATTATGTGAAAGGCGCAGCTGCTGCCAGTGTGCCTGGTGCACAAACTATTTACGATGACTTAAGTGCCCGTTTCCCCGGACGCGGACGGTCTAAATAACCCATCTCTTTCTGGTCCTTGCTGATTGAAACAACATGAATATTAAAAAGCTACCCCAGGATTAAACGCCCCGGAGGTAGCTTTTTTCTTGTTATCGGGAGACGATCCTTTCGGGCTGATCTTTCTCCCGCCTGGCAGTCCTTATTTCCACGAGCGGAACAAACTTGCCCGCCCGGTGAGCAAAAGTTTCAACAGCTAACAAAATCGTCGTTTCAGCAAGAAAAATGCTCAACAAACGAGCTTTTCGATATAAAAAGAGACAAATTTCTCCACGAAGCAACCAACTTGCCTGAATTCAGGCAATAAGATAACTTTTTGTCACCTTTTTGATTTAAATCAGGCAAAGAACTCGAAAATACGGGAAAAAGCTCGTTTAGTCAGGCAAATTGCCTTTAAAGAGGCAAATTTGTCGTATGCAGGTCAATTTGGCGGCCCGGACAGGACCTGATAACTTAGAATTATCAGCTTAAAAAAAAGCCATCATTCTCCCATCGATTATTCAGGAGCAAGGTCTACAGTGTAAGAAAAGCCAACCTCCGAGGGAGGTCAGCCTTTCTGCTACCTAACGGCCGTTTACCTTGAGCTGCTTAGGTTGAAACAACGGCCATCGATATATTAACCTGAGTTCCATCCTATAATATTCGTCACCGATTTAGTTCTTATATTTCCCATAGCCTACACCCCAGGGAGCACGGTACTCTCCATAAAACATTTCGGGTACTGGTCCTTCGTTGACCACCTGAACAACAATAAGCTCGGGCCAATACAGGGATTCAAAACCAATCTCGTTACCATCAGCATCGTACCAGGTACCTGTATCTTCATCCAAAACATCCGTTGATTTACTGGAAACCAGTTTGCGGAAGTGCGACCAGTGCTCTCCATCCATTTCGCCTGAATATTTAAAGCTGATCCAACCGTTAGAATCAACCCATGTTGCCGGATAAACACCCGACTTACTGATAATACCTGCGGTCCAGTGTGCATTTACATGGGTATCCAACAGCTCCGAAGGCATGAGGTAAAGCCAATAATCATAGTTTGCTAACAACATATCCCAAAATTCCATTCCCTCGCCATGGTATACCTGTTGCTTGTAATGCGGCCAACCTTCAAAGAAAGTGTCTCCCAGCATCATATTAACCAAATAGCCGTTGAATTGACCTGCATTCCAATTAAAGCCCCAGTCATCAAAACCGGTTGGCTTATCATTCATCGTTTTGGCAGCTTTCAGATTTGGATCTCCTACCGCTTCGTCGAGGGTGGTCTGTTGACAAGAAAATAACAAGGCAACAAGCAGCATCAGCAGAGGTACTAAATTCAATTTTTTCATGATAGCAGATTTTAGTGATTACATTCGACGAAGGCATTTCAACTGTATGTCTGAAACCGAACAACCAGCCAAGCAGCTGGCTAGTTGCCGCATCCTTGCCATGCAATAAAGTGCTTCCCATTGAACACGATCCGATCAATGCGCACAAGCCCCTTGTGAATAAACCGGGCCTCTATAACCACATTTCCATCAACCTTGTAGGTTTCCGAATCAATCATTCGATAAACATCTCCAGTCGTTTGGCCAACCAGGGTCCCACCAAGTGCATTGTAATGAACGACATTGCCATTTTCGAAATAGTTAAACCACACGGCATAGGTTAAGACCTCACCGGCACAATAGCAATTAATACTTCCTGTAAGGAAAATTTTTTCCGGCTTCACTGGCGCATCGGCATAGGCTGCCAGCCCTAGTGCCAGAATTAAACTGACAATAAACACCTTTAAGTTTTTCATGATTTATGGTTTTTAAGTTTCGTCACAAAGTTCAGGCAACCATCCACTTGCAACATATCAACCCAAAGGCATAATCTTGAAATTTTGGCGCACCAGTTTCAAAAATGAAGCATTGATTCAAAGATTTTGGTCCTGTGGAATTAGATCTAATCGGGAATTACCACTCCCACTTTGCTGACGAGTTCACGGAATACAGGAGATTCATGGAGTGGATAAAAATCAGGATATGTAATCATCACCGGCAGATCTTCGTTTTTATAATCAGCGGCTATACCCAGGTATTTCAAAGCATTCTCCTGGTCGTTCAATAGCATATAAACCGAAGCAATTATGACCGGATTGGAGCAATAACGAGGTTCATTTTTGGTGGCTCCAACAAGCCAAAAATGAAGACAATTTTCAAAGGTGTCAGAATTATAACAATCCACCATAGCCTGATTTCCCATGATGTGCTGTAGTTGCAACCAAGTCTCCACTGCCTTTTCTTTTTCGCCCGCCTGGTAATATGCAAAGCCCAAACCATTCCATGCAAAGCCGTAATTCGGGTTAAGCTCAATCACCTCCAGATATTTCTGAATGGCTTGATCGTACTTACCCGAAATGTAATACCGATCTGCAGAAACACAGCCTGTTTCCGGATTCACCGGATCCAAATTTTCGGCTTTTAAAGCCTCCTCAATTGCTTTCGAATATTGTCCGGTAACGACATAATAGTCGGAAAGAATAAGATGTGCCTTCGCATTATTGGGTTCCAACACCAAACCTCTTTCGACGATTAATTTCATCTCGTCCCATTCCCAATTCAATTTCCCGCGTAAATTTGCTTCTGTAATATACGCTTCACCTGAATGAGGGTCGATTTTCAAGGATTTACCGATAGCTTCCCGCGCATTTTCACGATTCGTGTTTTTTTCTTCATTATCTCCAATGAGAGTATTGACGGCAAGGTAGCCTTCAGCCAAAGCCGTATAAGCGGGTGCAAAATCCGGAGCCAAATGATTGGCCTCTTTTAAATAATCAATCCCTTTAATCAGCGAGTTATAGCGTATTTTTTGGGTATTCAGCAAGTGCCTGCCACGCAAATACAGGTCGTAAGCAGCAGGAGAGACCTTTGCTTCTTCAACTTTCAACATGGGCTTTCCTGTTATCTTTGAAATCTCTCCGGCAATTTCATTCGAAACCTGACTAATCAGCTGCAGAACATCTCCGGAATCCTGATCGTAGGCCCCCGCCCAAACATGTTCCTCTTGGGGCAGCGGATCGATTAACTGCACGACAACCCGCATACTGTCATCATCGTAGATTACCGATCCCTCCAGTAAAAGATCGACATCCAGCTCACGAGCTATCTGCGGGTAAAGCTTCTGCTTCCCCTTATAAATCATTGCCGACCCCCTGGAAATCACCCGGATCGACGTATTTTTATAAAGCTCAAAAGTTATGGCCTCTGTTATTCCATCGGCCAGGTATTCTTTATCTTGATTTTCAGAAAGAAACTGAAATGGCAGTACGGCAATCGAAGCATTCTCAAAAGACGTTTTATCTTTCGGCATTATCAAGGCCAAATAGCCCGCTAAAATGATAATCATAGCCAACAACGCTCCCAGGATTGGCTTTTTAGTCCACCATTTCAACCGCGGTGCTTGATCCGATAATTCGGTGTTCTCCCCTGCTTCGATTTTCCTTTTGTACTCTCCCGGTGTTATTCCGTATTGATCAAGGAAACATTTATTGAAATAGGAAGGGCTGCTAAACCCAACATTATAGGCTATCTCCGAAGCAGTCAGGTCGTCATGCTGTAACATTTTACAAGCTTCGCTCAGCCTGATCTCACGAATCAGCTGATTCACTGATTTACCGGTTGAAGCCTTTATCTTACGCAGGGTCTGCGAGCGACTAAATCCAACCTCCCGAGCCAAATCAAGCACTCCAAACTTTTCATTGGCCAGGTTCCGAAAAATAACCTCTTCAATTTTATGAATAAAATTATCAGACATGCAGCTCAGTTAGACGAAATGATAATAAACCAGTACTGAGCTATACGGAAAGGAATCAGGCGAAGTTTTATGACATGAATCAACAACAAGTACTCCCTTTGCCTGTCCCGGAATAATGTAACCATTAGGAAAAGCATAAGTATTCAACAATACGGCTCAATCAACAACCGACAACGACCCGTTGATACGAACTATTCATGGAAGGTCCAAACGATTCAATACTAGCCCGGATTGACCGTTATCTAGCCGACCCACGGCTTGAACCTGAAGCACAACTCAGAAAGCGCTGGGTATGGATCTGGATGGTAGTCACTTTTCTGTTCGTTGTCCTGACATCCTTCATAGAACTGGTCATACTGAAACTTTGGCCCATCTGGTGGTTCAGCGTAGTCTTCCTGGCTGGTTATGCTGTAGGTTTTCCCCTGTTCCGCCGGCTAAAGCGCTTCGACCTGGTTATTAATATTCTTTTCACGGTCTTTACTACTGCGGCCATGTTTGCGATGCTCCAGGTGGGGGGACTTACACATTCGTTGGGCTTCGTGTTCATTGGGATGAACTGCGCCATGGGGTCAATACTGGCCGGAAACCTTCGCTGGACTATTGGGATGTTTGCCTGGTATTGCATCACAATCCTTCTTATTGGAATTTTTCAACCAAGCTTAACAACGCCCGATTTCATTACTCAACAGGCAAATACAATTTCGTTCGTGGGCCTTACATTCTGGATCAATGCCTGCATCCTGTTTATCGTCATTCTTTTCATGAAAGACAAAAGTCGCTACGAAAAAGAAGAAGCCGCAAAACTCCGGAAAATAGACGAGGCCAAAACCAAACTTTTCACCAACATATCGCACGAATTTCGAACTCCACTGACTGTGATCCTTGGAATGGCCGAGCAGCTGGAAAAAAATCCGGAGAAATGGCTGAAAAACGGACCTGAGAAAATAACCACACAAAGCCGGATCTTGCTGCGGCTAGTCAACCAGATGCTGGATATTGCCAAAATCGAAGCCGATGAAATGCCAATAAACCTGATCAATGGCGATATCAACAAATTTGTCCGTTATCTGGCAGAATCTTTTCACAGCCTGGCAGAAAGCCGGCACATCGACCTGATTATCAACCGTAATACAAGTCCAATATTTACCGATTATGACGCCGACAAACTGATGCATATTGTTTCAAACCTCTTAGCGAATGCTATAAAATTCACTCCTGCAGGCGGCCGGATATACGTAAACGTAGAACAGAACACAGAAGAGAATGAAAAAGTAATCAGGATTATCGTGAAAGATACGGGCAGGGGAATTCCGCAGGAATCCACGCAAAAGATATTTGACCGATTTTACCAGGTCACCGACAAAGGCAACCAAATTCCCGGCACCGGACTAGGACTAGCTCTTACATCAGAACTGGTGAAGCTTATGAAAGGCAAAATCCGGGTAAAAAGCGAAGAAGGAAAAGGTGCGGAGTTTACGGTCTCCCTGCCGCAAACAAATATGGCTACAGCAAGTAAAGACCATGGGATTTCCGCGATAAATCAGGAACCGATCAATGCAGGAATACCAAAAATGACATCCCCTCCCGGAAGTGGATCAATCATCAAAAAGAAGGATCATCTGCCACTACTGTTGATCGTTGAGGACAATAGTGATGTGGTCGAATACCTGAGGGCTATTCTTGATGAAAACTATCGCATTGAGTTGGCATCAAACGGGAAGAACGGACTCGAAAAAGCCAGAGACATCATTCCGGACATCATTCTTTCGGACGTTATGATGCCACTGATGGATGGGTTTGAGATGCTCGAACAACTGAAGGCTGATATTCGAACCGACCACATTCCTGTCGTGATTTTAACTGCCCGTGGCGATTTTGATTCGAAACTCATCGGGTTGGAACACGGTGCTGACCACTACCTGGTAAAACCCTTCAGCGAAAAGGAACTGCTTCTTAAACTCAATAACCTGCTGGAACTGCGCCAAAAGATGCAAAAACAATTGGGGAGCCTGCCTTTTATTCGCCCCGGCGAGAACGTCCAATACAAACACGAAACCTTGTTCATGAAAAGACTGAACACTTTGATTGAAGAAGAACTACACAACGAAGATTTTGGGATCAATGATATTTGTCTGTCAATGAACATGAGCCGCGCCCAGCTATACCGAAAATTTAGGGCTCTGACCGATAATTCGGTGGGACGATACCTTCGCTCATGCAGATTATTACACGCCAGAACCTTACTCGAAAAACATGGCCGCAATGTAACTGAGGCGGCTTTTGAATCGGGCTTCCGAAACCTTTCTCACTTCAGCACCTGCTTTCATGAGGAGTTTGGATGTGCTCCAAATGAGCTCATCAATTAACAGAGTACCCCTTTGAGACGATCACCAAAACATTCGAGACAATAGCCAAAGCACTACCCTCTGCTATTCAGTATCTTTAACTGTATGTCCGAGCCCGAAAACCTCAATGTTTGAAACCTTTAAAATTCAGGAAAAATGAAACGATTGATTTTTTTACTCTGGTGCGTGAGCCTCTTTTTTGCAGGCTGCGAGACAAACGATTCGTTGCTTCCCGATGTGGATGTGAACCTTAAATCAGCCAAAACTACAATGGTTCCGATTAAAGGCGAGCTACAATCGTCTGTAACTGAATCCCTAAACGGTATCCCTGTATACGGAATCTTATCCGGGAACATTTCACATTTAGGGGAGTTGATCTCTGACAAAAGTACATGGTACACCATTTCTGTGGAAATGGACGAACAGACCTGGACTATTTCTTGGCAAATGTTTGGATCAGTTTGTGCTGCCAATGGCGATTTCCTGAAGTACACGCTTTCAGGGTCGTTTAACATCCCCGAGAATAAAATGAATGGACAAGTTGATTTTGACGGCGGCACCGGCAAATTTGCTCAGGCACAGGGAACCATGGAATTTACCGGCTATGCTGATGATCCCACAAACATAACAGCAATGTATATGGAAACTGAAGGGATGATCACTAATGTTGGCTCCAGCCATGGCGACGAAAATCCATTAGTTGAGCAAAATGAATCGATTGCCAAATTATTTATAGAAGCATGGGATACGCACGACACCAACCTGCTGACTTCCTTATTCGCCGATGAGTTCATCTATACGGAAGTAACAACGGGCCATCTCTACACGGAAAAGGATGCACTTGTAATGTACGCCAATGCCTCCATTTCGGGAATACCTGACACCCGATTTGAAGTGGTATCCATCGCGGCAAATGAACGATTTGCAGCGGTAGAGTGGATTTGGAAAGGAACAAATACAGTTGGCTGGCCTTATCTGGGAATTCCTGCCACTGGAAACTATTTTGAATTACCCGGTGCTTCTGTTATGGAAATTGACAGCGGTAAAATAATCTGGAACAAAGATTACTGGGACTGGAACACCTTCATGCAATTAATTGGTGTTGGTCTGTAATTACGAAACTAAAATTGTCAACAAAAAAAGGCCGGAAGCAATTCCGGCCTTTTCAGCTCCCCAAGTAGGACTTGAACCTACGACCTACGGATTAACAGTCCGCCGCTCTAACCAACTGAGCTATTGGGGAATATTTCGTTCACAAATTATTGCCTTTTGTTCCAAAGGCGTGTGCAAATCTAAAAGCTTTTTTTGAATTTCAAAAACCAAAAGTTGAGTTTTCGCAATTATTACAACTTCTACCCACTCTTTTGGAAAGTAAAAAGCCGATTATTACTAATCGGCTTTTCAGCTCCCCAAGTAGGACTTGAACCTACGACCTACGGATTAACAGTCCGCCGCTCTAACCAACTGAGCTATTGGGGAATATTTCGTTCATAGAACTGCTGCCCTTGATTTCAAAAGCGATGCAAAAATAAGAGCATTTTCGAAAACAAAAAACTTTTTCAAAAAATTTTTGCTTAAAAAATGAATAATCCGCAACTCCATGATTCGGGCTGAATTGCCCAAACCACGTTATCTCACACACATCAAGCCGATTAAATACTTCAACTAAAAATGACGTGTTAAAGCCGATCTCCACCACAAATAATATTTTCCTTCCAAATCTTTAATCGATGGAAAGGGATAATATAAATAATGGGCATGATCACCGATATAGAAACCGGTTTTTATGGTGCGATACGGAACATCTCCCTTCATATATCTCAGCACTGTTTTAGTTTGTCTTCCTGCTGATTCTTTCAACCTGATCAAGCAATCGCGCAAATGATCGGGGTTTGGATACGGTAAATTGTGAATGGGAGCATAAGGATCATTCATCAGCTCATTCAAAATTAAGTCGCACAAGAAGATTTTAGGCGCCGATACCGGTTTGCTTTGATCGGTCAAAAGACGGATAAAATCGATCGGGCCTAATTTACTGGCTACCCGAGTGGAAATTGGTGCCAGTTGCTGATACAGGTGAATAGGGTCGTTGTTACGACTAATATAATCATGGGCCTGCAACTCGAGTACCCGCCCGTCGTCAGTCACCAGGTACAGGCTTCGCAAAGCCTCCAACGGAGTTTTCTCGAACACCCGGTAGATTGACAAAAACACAGAGCGCTTCGGCTCATTATCTTCATAAGGCTTCATCTTCATATTCACAAAATCCTGATGAATTGGAGTTTTTTCAGGATTAACTTCAAAAAAGATTGCTTGCCCTCTAATCTGTTTCTTGGTACCTACAGCCAGGTAGTTTCCAAAATCGACAGGCGCCAAGTGCGACGCGATAAGGGACTCGGGCGTAGCCACCAAATAAAAGTATTTTTTCATGGCTTCTGATTTATGGTCTTTCAGTATGAAATACGAATTCACGCCTTAAAAAGTTAAGCCTCGAAACACAAGATCCGCCAACCTTTAATTGCATGATCTGTGAATTCAAAAAAGGATAAAAGGATCGGATTCCTATTCATTATCAACAACATCAATCCTGCATTAAGGATTCCCAAAGCATATCGAAACATTCTTTCATATTCCCAATTTTATTGCCTACTTTCGCACATCATTTTTTTGAAGAATTCAATTATGTGGGTTACCCTCTCAAGACTAATCCTGAAAAACAGGATTGCCGTATTAATTATACTTGCACTTATCACTGTATTCATGGCCTTTCAAGCGACACACGTTGAAATGTCCTATGAATATGCACAGCTATTACCTAAGAAAGACCAAGCTTATAAAGACTACCAAAAATTTCGGTCTTTATTCGGCGAAGAAGGCAACCTGGTTGTGGTGGGTGTTGAGGATCCCAAATTTTTTGACCTAACTCACTTCAGAAGATGGCAGGAATTAAACCACGATTTAAAACAAATTGATGGGGTTGAAAACCTGATTTCAGCGTCCAATGCCTACGACCTGGAGAAAAACACCAAGGAACATAAATTTGAAGCCAAACAAATATTCCCGGAAGAAATAGCTTCACAAGCAGAGCTCGACAGCTTATCTAAAACTTTCCAATCGCTTCCGTTCTACCGAGGACTTCTATACAACCCAAAAGGAAATGCATACGTATTGGGGATTACCGTAAACAAAGACAAGATGCATTCCAAGCTTCGGGAAAAACTGATCTTAAGCATCAAAGAGCGATGCGACCAGTTTACCGAAGAAACAGGATTGCAATTGCATTATTCCGGTCTTCCATACATTCGGGTTATTAATTCAATTCGAATTAAAAAAGAGATTTACCTGTTCTCGGCCCTGGCCATGGGCTTGTGTATTCTGGTTCTTTTCTTTTTCTTCCGTTCGTTTAAGGCCGTCCTCATCCCGGTTACAATTGTACTCACCGGGGTAATCTGGGCAATGGGAACCATGGCCTTACTGGGCTTTAAAATTACCCTGCTGACCGGAATGATTCCCTCACTACTCATCGTTATCGGGATACCCAACAGCATTTACATGCTGAACAAATACCACTACGAATTCCGGGCACATGGCAATAAAATAAAAGCCTTACAAAGGGTTATTATTAAAATTGGGAATGCCACCTTCCTGACCAACCTGACAACAGCGTCGGGTTTTGCAACCTTTATTATTACCAACAGCGAGATTCTCCGCCAGTTTGGTTTGGTTGCCTCTCTGAATATCATGGGACTATTCTTACTTTCAATTTTGATGATCCCATCAATCTTCAGCTTTCTGGCACCACCCAAAGAACGCCACATTCAGCACCTGGACAATAAAACAATCGGTCGCATTATCGACAAGCTGGTTGAATTAACTTACCACCATATTAAATGGGTTTATTTTTCCGCCTTCCTTGTTTTGTTACTGGGACTTTACGGCATCACATTAATTAAGAGTTCCGGCTATATGGTCGACGACATTCCGAAAAGCGACGTAATCTATAAAGACCTGAAATTCTTTGAGAATCAGGTTGACGGGATTATGCCACTGGAGATTATCATTGACACCAAGAAGCCCAACGGAGCCATGAATCTCCAGACATTCAGATTGATTGACAAGCTGGAAAACCGATTAGCCGAATATAAAGAGCTTTCGCCTTCATTATCACTTTTGAATATTCTGAAATTCGCCAAGCAAGCGTTCTATAACGGCAACGAAAAATACTATACGATACCGACTAACAACGAACGAAATTTTATTCTGGCTTACGCCAAAAATGCAACAGAGAACACCAACTCCGGAATTGGATCATTGCATTCCTTTATCGACAGTACCCAACAAATAACGCGTGTAAGTATCCGCATGAAAGATGTGGGAACAAAACGCATGGAGCAATTATACGGCGATTTCAAAATGGAGGTTGATTCAATCTTCCCCCAGCAGAAATATGACGTCACTGTAACAGGTTCCAGCATCACGTTCTTCAAAGGAACACAATACCTGGTGAAAAACTTATTCTCCAGCTTAGCACTGGCAATTTTCCTGATCTCAGCATTTATGGCTTTCATGTTCTATTCGTGGCGAATGGTCATCCTGTCATTAATTCCGAACATACTCCCGCTGATTTTTACTGCAGCGATTATGGGATTCACGGGCATACCGATAAAAGCATCAACAATCCTTGTTTTCAGTATTGCCTTTGGTATTTCGGTCGACAACACCATTCACTTTCTGGCTAAATACAGGCAGGAATTGTCGCTCACCGGATGGAATATTCAAAAATCGGTACGCATGGCGCTGAAAGAAACCGGTGTTAGTATGATGTACACCTTTGTTGTATTATTCTTCGGATTCGGCGTTTACAGTATTTCGAAGTTTGGCGGTACAGCAGCTTTAGGGGTATTGGTATCATTAACACTACTAGTTGCCATTACTTCCAACCTAATTCTTCTTCCAAGTTTGTTAATTGGACTGGAACGACTGACAACAACACGCTCATTCCGAGAGCCGCTTCTTCAAATTTACAATGAAGAAGAAGACATAGAGCTTGAAGAACTTGAAATTGAAGAAAATACAGATAACAACACAACCGATAAATAATAACGGCGAATCAACAATAAGGACAATGGAGCGGGTTAAAGCATTACAGAATCAACTAATCAGTTACCTTGAAAACGAGGCCAAAACCATCGGCCAAACAGCACCGTTCAATTTATATCAGCCGATAGAATATACCCTGAACATGGGAGGCAAAAGATTGCGCCCGGTCATGGTACTGCTAGCTACTGAGTTGTTTGGAGGAAAAGTAGAGGATGCCATGCATACAGCCATGGGCGTCGAGATCTTCCACAACTTCACCTTGCTACACGACGACATTATGGACAAGGCCGATATGAGACGAAACAAACCGGCAGTTCATAAGCAATATAACGAGAACATTGCGATTCTTTCAGGCGACGCCATGTCAATTATGGCCTATCGATACCTGACCAAGACCAAACTCAAACGACAGTCGGATATTCTGCAGCTATTCACCGAAACAGCAATTGAAGTTTGTGAAGGCCAGCAGTACGACATGGACTTTGAAACCCGCATGAATGTTACAGTCAACGAATACCTTGAGATGATCAGGCTGAAAACCGCGGTACTGTTGGCATGCAGTTTTAAAATGGGAGCATTGACGGCCGATGCAAAAACAGAAGATGCAGAATTAATCTACGATTTCGGCATTAACTTAGGGCTGGCATTTCAGCTACAGGATGACCTGCTGGATGTTTATGCCGATCAGGAAAAGTTTGGCAAACGAATTGGAGGCGACATCATTGCCAATAAAAAAACATTTTTGCTGATCAATGCGTTAGAATTGGCCAAACAAGAAGACAAAAGAAATTTGTTAGGCTGGTTGCAGAAAGAATCGTTCGATGAATCGGAAAAGATTGCTGCAATTAAAAAAATATACAAAAACACGGGAGTAAAAAAGATTTCAGAAGATGCAATTGCGGCTTATTACGACAAAGCCATTGAGTCGTTAAGAAATATATCATCCGATGAAAGCAAAAAGGCTGATCTTTTGTTATTAGCTCAGTCAATCATGAAAAGAGAACATTAAAAGTACGACTGTGTCTGGAAAATTCGACCGTAAATTATTAAGTTTTAATTGGCTTGGTGGATTGAGGTGCTTTTAGTAATTTCCCGACGCACAGGAAATAAACTAATATAAACATGAATCAAAATATTGGTAAAGTTGTCCAGGTAATTGGACCTGTAGTCGATATTAGTTTCGACCGGGAGGGTTCTGAGCTCCCTAAAATCTATGACGCACTGGAAATCGTTCGTCCGGGTACTACAAACCTTGTTGTTGAATGTCAACAGCACATTGGAGAAAATTCAATTCGTGCAATCTCAATGGATTCAACCGACGGGCTGAGAAGAGGAATGGACGTTATCCCATCAGGAGCGCCAATTACAATGCCGAACGGAGAAAGCGCACTGGGACGTTTATTGAACGTTACCGGAGATGCAGTAGACGGATTGGCTCAACTACCTAAAGATGGTTTGCATATTCACAACAAACCACCAAAATACGAAGACTTAACAACTGAAACGGAAGTTCTTTACACAGGGATTAAAGTAATCGACCTGATTGAACCTTATGCCAAAGGGGGAAAAATTGGTTTGTTCGGAGGTGCCGGTGTCGGAAAAACCGTATTGATACAGGAGCTGATCAACAACATCGCCTTGGCACACAGCGGCCTTTCTGTTTTTGCCGGTGTCGGTGAGCGTACCCGTGAAGGTAACGACTTGCTTCGCGAAATGATTGAAGCCGATATTGTTGACTATGGAAAGGACTTTAAAGAATCAATGGAGAAAGGAAGCTGGGATCTGGATAAAGTAAGCGAAGAAAGCTTGAAAAAATCCAAACTGGCCCTGGTATTCGGACAGATGAACGAACCTCCCGGTGCGCGTGCTCGCGTTGCCCTTTCAGGTTTGACAATTGCCGAAAGTTTACGCGATGGTGACGGCACTCCCGGATCAGGTAAAGACATCCTGTTCTTCGTTGATAACGTATTCCGCTTCACCCAGGCAGGTTCTGAGGTATCAGCTCTTTTAGGCCGTATGCCTTCAGCCGTAGGTTACCAACCAACATTAGCAACAGAAATGGGTGTTATGCAGGAACGAATCACATCAACAAAAAACGGATCGATCACCTCAGTACAGGCTGTATACGTACCGGCTGACGACTTGACTGACCCTGCGCCAGCGACCACTTTCGCTCACCTGGATGCAACAACAGTATTGAGCCGAAAAATTTCGGAGCTGGGGATCTACCCTGCGGTTGACCCACTGGATTCAACTTCGCGTATTTTGACTCAGGATATTGTTGGGAAAGAGCATTACGAATGTGCCGAACGCGTAAAAGAAATCCTTCAACGTTATAAAGAATTGCAAGACATTATCGCGATTCTGGGTATGGACGAACTATCGGAAGAAGACAAGCTAATTGTTCACCGTGCTCGTCGTGTTCAGCGTTTCTTGTCTCAACCATTCTTTGTTGCTGAGCAATTTACCGGCTTAGAAGGAAAACTGGTTTCAATAGAGGATACCATTAAAGGCTTCAACATGATTATGAATGGGGAAGTTGACCAATATCCGGAAGCAGCTTTCAACCTGGTAGGTACAATTGAAGAAGCAATCGCAAAAGGTGAAAAAATGATGGCTGATGCCGCCGTTTAATCCTAAAAAACGAAATTATGTTTCTTGAAATAATTACACCGGAAAAGAAATTATTTAGTGGCGATGTAAAACTGGTAAAGCTACCAGGTAGTGACGGAGGCTTCGAAGTTCTGACAAAACACGCCCCGATTATTTCAACTCTGGTACAAGGAGAAATAAAAGTCATTGATGCTGCCGACCAAGTATCGTATATCGATATTAAAGGAGGAGTCGTTGAATCGCAAGATGATAAAATCATTGTTCTGGCAGAAGCCAACTAAAATGATTTGAAAACATAAAAAAAACCTGAAGGAAATCCTTCAGGTTTTTTTGTGCTATCTATTATTATATAACTAACGCTTCAACACATTTACCATTCGCAATAAGGCTTCTTCCAACAATGCACGCGTACATCCAAGATTAAGCCGCATATACCCACTTCCCTGCTTGCCAAATTGCACGCCTTTATTCAATCCAACACCAGCTTCGAGCAAGCTATTATTCAATTCCTCATCCGTTAAGCCCAAAGCCGAGAAGTCGATCCAGGCCAAATAGGTCGATTCAAGCTTCATCGGTTTTACTTCCGGAAGATTTTCTTTCAAATAATCCACCAGGAAATTAAAGTTTCCTTCCAAATAACTCACTAATTGTTTGCGCCACTCTTCACCTTGCGTAAAAGCAGTTTCGAGCCCGATATGGCCGAAGATATTCCCCATGTGCAGATGCGGAACATTAAGTTGACGCTCGTAACGAACCCAATTACGTTTATTCGGGATAATTAAAAACGAAGTGGTTAAACCAGCCAGGTTAAACGTTTTACTGGGCGCCATACAAACAACACAGTTTTGAGCAATCTCTTCGGAAAGCATTGGAACCGGAATGTGTTTATAACCGTCAAAAATTAAGTCAGAATGGATTTCGTCGGATACAATCAAAATATCATGCTCTACACAGAAATTTGCCAAGGGCAATAACTCTTCCTTAGTCCAAACCATTCCTCCTGGATTTTGAGGATTGGATAACAACAACATTTTTGTTTTTTCGGTTACCTTTCCTTTTAAATCATCCAGATCGAATGAATAACGGCCATCAACTAACTTTAACGGATTTTCTAAAACAACCCGCTTGTTACCGACAACCGATTCGAAAAACGGGAAATAAACCGGCTTTTGAACGATTACCTCATCACCTACTTCCGTAAAAGCTTCGATAAGCAAATTTAACCCCGCCACGACACCGGGACTGAATGAAATCCACTCCTTCTTGATATCCCAATCATGGCGTTGCTTCATCCAATCAATTATGGACTGAAAATAAGACTCAGGACGGAACGTATAACCCAGCACTTCGTGATCTAATCGTTTGCGCAATGCATCCAAAATAAAATCCGGAGTTTTAAAATCCATATCTGCCACCCATAATGGAAGAATATCCGATTTTCCAAAAATGCGTTCACTGGCATCCCATTTTAAACTATTAGTCCCGTAACGCGAAACCTCTTCATCAAAATTATACTTCTTCATTTCTCTTATCTTATTTATTAGACCACGATTCCCCTTTCAGAACACCTCTAGCCAGATAATTAAAATCGTGTCCCTTATATATTATATATAGGACTACCGAAAAACCGATAACCTTCGATACTTATCTCTGCAGGAAAACAACAATACCACAAAGGCAGTTCAACCGTTTTTTTTATTACCACACATTATAACTGAGAGCAAAACTACACATTCATTTGCAGATAGAACAGAAAGACTCGCCTTCTGACTAAGCAAAAGGAGTCAAATTGATCCTGTTACAATGAAATTTCAACAAATACAAGGATAATGAACTCTTAAATTCTTACATATTGGCATCTCAAGCCGTATCTACACAACCAATATGAGCTGCCGTTTCCGCAAACGACTGACAAAAATCATGGTTTTCGCAATTTAAGACCTGTTAGTGTTAATATTGGCTTAACAGTTAACAATTTTTTACCACTTCTCAAAATTTAAACATCAAAAAAAAGACCCGACAAAAAGCTCAGCAAAACAACCTTATATTATTGTTTTACTGCCATTTAACCAGATTTCAAAATGCATCATCTTTTCATTTTATGCTGAAGAGCATGTTTTTTAACTTACCCTTAACATGTGTTGTGCAGCATATTACATACCCGCACTCTATATTTGTACTGTGCTTAATGTTTAACCTTAAAGAACAGAAAAATGAAAACAATGAAAACAATTATCGCAATCTTCGCCTTAGTAGCTTCGGCAAACATTGCATCAGCAAGTGGTAACTTAAGAGTTGATATTTTACCATTATCATCAGAACGTGCTGTAGTAGCAGTTTCAAGTAAAGCAGAATCTCAATACGAGATCAGCATCGAAAATTCTTACGGAGAAGTAATCTACTACAAAGAAACAGAAGGTAACATTACCGATTACCGCAAAGTTTACGATTTCTCAAAATTAGACAGAGGTGACTACAAAGTTATTGCAACTATCGATGGTGCAACCAGCGAGCGTACTTTCTCTGTTGGTTCAAAAGAAATCGCAGTTGGTGATCTAAAATATGTTGCTGACCCTGTATTCTCATTCAACAACGATGTACTGCGTGTAGCTTACTTAAACTACCCTGGCAAAAGCGTTGATTTGAAAATCTACGACGGAAACGACTTGATTTACTCAAAAGCAATCGACAACCAATTTGCAGTAAACGAAGGATTAAGCCTCGCAAAACTACAAAGTGGTGATTACCAAGTTGTTTTAGCTAGTGGAGACGAAGTATTCGACTACACAGTTCGCAAGTAATTAGAACGACACACCCTCTGAAAAAGCGGACGACCGCTATTACCAAAACCGAATTTTCAAAGTTGAACGGATTAGAATTGTGATGGAAATGAAAACAACAATGAAATTTCTTAGCATGTTAGTTATCCTGATTCTTTCAGGAGAACTAACCTTTGCCTTGGATACCCCAAAGGTAGATGTAAAACCACTGGCAGGCAAAAATGCCTTGCTGGAAGTCAATAATGCAGCAAATGCAACTCTGGAGATTACACTCCAGAATAAGTCTGGTGAAATTGTGTATTACAGCATGACTCAGCCTGAAACAAGCAAATATCAGCAAGTTTATGACCTTTCGGATTATAAACCTGGTGTATACAATTTGATTGTTAACAGCGACAACGTTGTAACTGAAAACCAATTAACTATTGCAGACAACCAGGTAAGCTTGGGACAAGAACAAATGACTCAAGAACCGTTTTTCAGCTTCAGCAATGAAGAAGAAATCCTGCGTGTTGCCTATTTGAACTACCCGGGAGAAAAGGTAAAGCTCAAAGTTTATGATGGAAATGATCTTATTTACAATAAAGCATTGGATAACTCATTCTCTGTGAACGAAGGACTCAACCTATCAAAACTCCAGGCTGGACGATATGAAGTAGTGCTCGCTGCCGGAGCAAAGAAATTTGCCTATCCGGTTACTATCAGATAACAAACAACTTAATTGATATGAAATCCAATGCGGTTCTCGAAAGAAGCCGCATTTTTTTTTGCTTTCTACCGAACAAAAAAAAGAAGCTTTGGCACTTGCTCGTCCAAAAACTCCTTGATCTATTTGAACCCAAATACAAGTTAAATCAAATACTGAAATAAATCGGGTTTATCATTCACATACTCGTAAACAAATCCATATTGGGTCATTCGTTGCAGCAAACCTTCCAAATCATTTTTATCCGTCAGCTCTATCCCGACAAAAGCAGGTCCTTTCTCCCGATTTGTCTTTTTTGAATAGTCAAAGTGGGTGATATCATCTTTAGGACCGAGCACATTATCCAAAAAGTCACGCAAGGCACCTGCTCGCTGCGGGAAACGAATAATAAAATAATGTTTCAGGCCTTCAAATAACAGAGATCGCTCTTTAATCTCTTCCGTTCTCGTAATATCGTTATTACTGCCGGAAACAATACAAACCACATTCTTTCCTTTAATCTTATCGGCATAATAATCGAGAGCAGCGATCGACAAGGCACCGGCAGGCTCTACAACTATTGCATCGCGGTTATAAAGCTCCAGGATTTTAGTACAAATCCGACCTTCAGGGACCAAAACGATATCATCGATAATCTCTTTGCAGATCTCAAAAGACAAATCACCAACACGCTGGACTGCAGCACCATCAACAAATTTATCGATATTCTCAAGCTTCACCACTTCCCCCTTTTCCAGCGAGGCAGACATCGACGGTGCCCCAGCAGGCTCCACTCCGATAATTTTGGTATTGGGACTCACTTGCTTGAAATAGCTACCTACTCCTGCAATCAGTCCACCTCCACCGATTGGAACAAAAAGGTAATCAATCTGACAGGTTGAATCCTGAATAATTTCCAAAGCAACAGTCGCCTGTCCTTCAATAATCAAGGGATCATCGAAAGGATGAATAAAGGTCTTGCCATTTTCTTCACAGTCCTTCAGTGCCTCGGCGCTGGCCTGATCATAAGTATCACCCCAAAGGACAATCTCAACAAACTCGCGTCCAAACATCTGCACTTGCTTAATTTTTTGCTTCGGAGTAGTTGTTGGCATGTAAATTTTAGCCTGAATACCTAACTTAAAACTGGAATAGGCAACACCCTGAGCATGATTACCTGCACTGGCACAAACAATACCATTTTTCAACTGCTCGGCATTCAAACTTTTAATTTTATTAAAGGCTCCCCGTATTTTGTAGGAACGAACAAGCTGCAGATCTTCCCGCTTCAACATAACCCGAGCCTTAAATTGCTCTGACAAATTGAAATTTTCAGCCAAAGGAGTACCGCTCAATACTTCATTAATCGTTAGCTTGGCACGATTAATCGCCTGTAAAGTCGGAAAATATTTTGCCATAATTTTCTGTTCTAAAAAAGAAGAAAAATGAGTTTAAAAAATCGATGCAAAAGTATCGTTTTTATTCCCGCAATCACTTACATAAGTCATATACTTAATCAAATACAAGGATGTTTTACTTTAATTTTTCAGGTTTGTATTCTTCCTGATAATCAGTCGAGAGCACCCTAAACTCCGTACGCCTGTTAATCGATTTGGCAATTTCTTGCTGTTCGGGTGTCAATTTATTGATGTAGTCTTCGGTTAGCACATCGTTCCGTTTCAGAAAGTCGTACTGCTTAGCTAACTCACGGGTAACTTTTTTAGGCCAGGTTTCGCCGTAGCCCTTTGCCACCAAACGCCCCGGGCTTATCCCCCGTTGAATCAAATAATCAACGGCTGCCTGCGCACGTTTCTGCGATAAATCGAAGTTGAATTTTTCGGACCCAACATGGTCGGTATGTGACATCAACTCGATCGTAATGGTCGGATTCAATTCCAGAATCTGCACCAAGCTATCCAACGAATGCTTCGACGCATCGTTCAACTCCCACGAACCAAAGGCATAGCTGATATTTTCAATCTTAACAGGCTCATCAATTGGCCGCAGATAAAGGCTTACATTGAAGTCCTTGCTGTCAGTTAAACCAATGGTATTTTCACGCACTTTGTCACTCAAATATCCGTCGCGATAAGCCGCAAAAACATACTCCGTTTCCGGATTTAGTTTGAGTTGGAATTTACCATCATTGGCACGCATTCGAAGATTTGTTCCGTCGGTTGCAATAACACGAACACGAGCTCCATCGATGCGAGCTCCGGTTTCCTTATCATAAATCTCCCCGGTAATACGATATACTTTCGGAGGTAAGTAAAACGAGTAAATATCATCACTACGAGATCCTTTTCGATTCGAGGCAAATAAACCGTGTGGATTTGCTTCGTTAATAAAGGTCATCCCAAAGTCGTCGCCTGAAGAGTTCACCGGAACCTTTAAATTTTCAACGGTCCAATGTCCATCATCGGCTTTCGTCGCTTTAAAAATATCCAAGCCTCCCATTCCCGGCCAATAATCAGATGAAAAATAGAGGTTTCCTTCATAGTCCATAGAGGGAAAAACCTCATTACCCGGCGTGTTAATTTCCTTACCCAGAT
>NZ_JBZQJF010000173.1:0-1769 GCF_059905295.1 Mangrovibacterium sp. | reverse complement strand
GGTGAACAAACACTGGTATAGTCAATTTGATGATTCGATATGTAAGTTTCGAATGCTTTAAAATCTAAAAAGAACTCAGCATCCGGGAAAAAACTATCCATGCGGCCCATCACATCAAACTGGTCGGTTGCCGCGATAATTTGATTGTTGGTTTCTTTGATTGCCCGCATGTGGCGCTCGGCAATGAAGCCTGCAGCACCGATTAATGCAAAATTTTTCATTCGTGTGTTTTATGACTTTGTCTGTGTCGGGTTAAGTCTAAACGGTCATGTAAAAGATCGCTTCATCGTCGTACCTCCTCTTCGCGATGACGTCATTGCGATCCGGCAGCTGCCGGAGAGGACGCAATCTCAACCCTAATTTGTAATTTAAAGTTTGTATACTTTTTCTGAAGGTTCTTGTATGGCGTTTCTTAAATCGACAATTAGCGGGGCATGTTTCAGAATGAAATCAGGCTCGAAAGCGTCGTGGTTGGTCGAGATAACCACACAGTCCATTTGTTCGAGCAGCTCCGGACTTAACTCCGATGAATTATATTGCTGTCCTTCTTCTGTTTTGATTTCCGGTATGAAAGGATCGTGATAATAAATCTCGCCGCCTTTTTTGTGTACCTCGTCAATAATCTTGAGGGCCGGCGACTCGCGTGAGTCGTCGATATTGGGTTTATATGCCACACCCAGGAAGCAGATCTTGCTGCCGTTGATGGCTTTCTTATGCCGGTTCAGTGCCGAGGTAATCTTGATGGTCATGCGGTGAGCCATCATATTATTGATGTGCCCGGCAGTATTGATCATGCTCAGGTCGAAACCGAATTTCTTAGCAATATGTTCCAGGTAGAAAGGATCGAGTGGAATGCAATGTCCGCCGATGCCTGGTCCCGGGTAAAAAGCCTGGAATCCGTAAGGCTTGGTTTTGGCTGCATCGATCACCTCCCATATATTGATGTCCATTTTCCCGCACAGCAGGGTCAGCTCGTTGATCAGGCTGATGTTGACCAGCCGATACGTGTTTTCCAGAATCTTGACCATTTCGGCTACCCGCGGAGAGCTCACAGTGTGTATTTCGTCAATCGCCTTGCGGTAAATTGCCTGGCCTATTTCCAGTCCGTCGTTCGTTAAGGCTCCCAAAACTTTCGGTGTGTTACGGGTTACATATAACTTGTTTCCCGGGTCGACACGCTCGGGTGAAAATGCCAGCCAAAAGTCAGCACCATGCTTCAGTCCCGATTGTTCTTCCAGTATGGGGAGAATGAAATCTTCGGTGGTTGTCGGGTAAGTGGTACTCTCGAGGCAAACAAAAGTGCCGGGTTTCAGATTTGCAGCAATGGTCTCGCATGCATCCTGAATGTAGCTCATATCCGGTTTCTTGAAGATGTCCAGTGGTGTTGGAACACAGATCAGGATCGCGTCGCAGTCCGCCAATCGGCTAAAGTCGGTAGTTGCGCTTAGCTTCCGGTTGCTAACAACGCTTTGAAGGTCGCTGTCCTTAACATCGCTAATGTAGTTGTCTCCCTCGTTTACCCGCTTGGCCTTGTCGGCTGATTTCTCGAAACCTATAACCGAAACGCCGGCTAAAGCAAAGCTAACAGCCAGTGGAAGGCCGACATAGCCCAGGCCAATAACGCCAACGCACTCTTCCGAGCGAGCTATCTTTTGAAGGATCTGGTCTTTTATATTCATTTTATTTGATGCTTGTACTGCTCACTGGCAGACCTGTTCATATTCTTTTTATACTTGGCTAACCGGTTGAAGCTGGTCGTCTGCGATTTG
>NZ_JBZQJF010000172.1:0-5306 GCF_059905295.1 Mangrovibacterium sp. | reverse complement strand
CACATCGGCCAGGGCCACATCCTGCGGTGTAGTAACAATGATGGCTCCTGTTACCGGCACGGTTTGTACCAGGGTGAGGTGAATGTCGCTGGTTCCCGGCGGAAGGTCGATCAGCATATAGTCGAGTTCTCCCCAGTTGCCGTCTTTAATTAGTTGTTTCAAGGCGTTCGAAGCCATTGGGCCGCGCCATACTAACGCATCATCCTGTGAGACAAAGAAACCAATCGATAACATTTTTACGCCAAATTGCTCAACAGGCTCAATCAGCTCGCGGCCGTCGATCACCACGCCTCCCGGGCGTTCGCTCTCCACACCAAACATTTTTGGAATGGAAGGGCCATAAATATCGGCATCGATCAAACCAACCTTGGCGCCTGTCTTTGCCAGTGCAACAGCCAGGTTTACCGATACGGTTGATTTGCCTACACCACCTTTGCCCGAGGATACGGCAATAATGTTTTTGACTTTAGGAAGAATAGGGCGTTCCATCTGATGGATCGCTTTTGCAGTAATGTTACCGCGAATCTCGATATCGTTGCCAAGCTCGGCCAGCAACATATCTTCACAAGCTTTCACAACCACCGGAATATTTTGGTCGTCGGAACGTTGAAAGACCAGCGAAAAGGTGATCTTTTTGCCGGCAATGCGGATTTCCTGAACCATATCCATGGCTACGATATTTTCTTTCGAACCCGGATACATCACCTTGCTTAAGGTGTCGGTTACATGTTTCGGAACAATTATTTTGCGTGCTTCACTCATGGGTTATTTCTGTTAATTTTTTACAGTATTGAGTATTGAGTATTGAGTATTGAGTATTGAGTATTGCTGATACTAACATCTATTTTCTCACGACTCACGACTCGAATCTCACGACTCATTTTTCAGGGCAATCCCAATTCGTTGGCCGGGTCCCAAAAAACTTCGGCAAAGTTAATAATTTGATTGTCTTCGACCCGGATTCCTTCACTCAAAAGCAAATCTTCCATGGTTGTAGAACCGCCAAAATGATGCTTGCCGGTTAACAGGCCATGGGAGTTGACAACCCGGTGTGCGGGAACATAAACCGCCTGCGAGCCGGCTTTGTTCATTGCCCAGCCGACCATTCGCGCCGATTGTCCGGTACCCAGGTAACGGGCAATAGCGCCGTAACTGGTAACACGTCCCGGCGGGATTAGTCGTACAACCTGGTAAACCATGTCGAAGAAGTCGCTCATTGCAGATTATTAGATTTTTAGATATCAGACATCAGATTTTAGACAATAGATAATAGAATTCAAATACCAGATGCATGTTGTTGTATGTTAGCTATTAAAAGCTAAATACCCGATGTGAACCATTTAGAACTGAAACTCCGAAGTTTAAACTCGAAACCTGGAACTTTAAACTTGAAGCTTACTCCCGCGCCGACCGGCCGAAGCTGCGGTAGGGGTCTTTTTCAATTTCAACATCCGACTCGTGCAGAGGCTTGTCGTGGCTCAGTTTAAAAGCAATGTATTTGATGTCGATCCCGCGTTCGCGCCATTGTTTTTCGTAGAAAGTTTGAATGGAAAGGACATCATTCAGAATGTCGGACTGGTAAAGATTATCGGTATTGGCAACAACTTCAAGCTGGTTTTCTTTCACCATTTCCACGGTGTACCGGTATTGAAAGTTACTGTCGGTTTTCAGGTTGATGATACCGTCCGGTGCCAGAATCTTCCGGTAAATTTCCATGAAGTTCGTTGCAGTTAACCGTTTGCGGGTGCTCTTCATTTGCGGGTCGGGGAAGGTGAGCCAGATTTCCTGAACCTCGCCCGGTGCAAAAAACTTGTGGATAATTTCGATGCTGGTTCGCAGGAACCCAACGTTATTTACGCCTTGCTCAATGGCCATTTTGGCGCCTTTCCACATGCGGGCACCTTTAATGTCGACGCCAATAAAGTTTTTATCGGGGAAGAACTTAGCTAACGCAACGGAGTATTCACCTTTGCCACAGCCCAGTTCCAAGATGATTGGATTATCGTTTTTGAAAAAGTCTTTATTCCAGTTTCCTTTCAGTTCATGATCTTCCTGATCGGGGTGCTGCATCGGACTTTGCACGGTGTTGGCAAAAGTCTCCATTTCAGCAAATTTCTTCAATTTATTCTTTCCCACTACTCCAGATTTTCAGATTCTAAGATATTTGGACTTTTACAGAAGCTGTCCGGGGTTTAGTTTTGCTTTTCGATGCTAATGCCAATATCCCGGATTCCCTTTAACGGGTTGGAACGCATACCCTGCTGAATGGAAAATTCATAGGTTCCGGAAACCGGGAAATAAACGTCCTTTTTATACAGGAATTGATTGTCGAAAAGGTCCCCAATACCACTGCCCAGCCATTTACCTGCCGGGTCAGCCAGCTGAAATTCAAGCGTATCAGTCAGCAACTTGCCATCGGGCGACTTGATGTTCACAAAAAGCCATAGGTTACTGAATTCGTAATTGCCATTATTGCGAACATTCAGGTACAGGTTATGGCTTCCGGTAGTGTCATTCAGGTCGATAGGGAAGACAACCACTGAATCTTTGTTCCAGCCGGAGCTGTTGAGCGTTTTATAGGCCTCAAATTCCTTTTTCTGTTTACAGGAAGCAATCGCAAAAAGCAAAGCAACGATGCTGATGACGTATTTTAATCTCATGCTAAGTCAATCTTGTTTTACAGGTTAACATCAGGACTGAGATTTTGGTTTTCTCCGTCTACGATTGTTTGGACGTTGACCTTGACCTTTGTTGGTGTCACCGCCTCTGCTTTTATTCGGGGTACTTTCGGCTCTTGGAGCCCTTTGCTGACCTCCACCTTCTTGATTTCGGGGCGTACGCTTTTTCTTACGATTGCGTTTTGGTCTGGGCTGATCGAAGCGGGTTAAGCTGTCTTCCGACAAAACATCTTCGAATTCTTTCGCCTTTTTAACTGGTCTTCCGCCGTCTCCATCCTCAATCAGTTTCTCCGGTTTTTGACCTTTCTTATTGAGCATGATGATTTTCTTGACACGCTCAACAGAAACTGCTTGCGGGCCGGAAAGGCTGTTCTCGCCGGTACCGATATAGTACATGGTTCGATTGAAAACATCGGCCTTCAGGAAATTGTAAAAGCCTGATTTTACTTCCAGCGCAATATTATTTGGTGGAAAGTCTCTTTGTGCATCGATATAGGAATCAACCTCGTAGTTGAGGCAGCATTTCAGTTTTCCACACTGCCCGGCTAGCTTTTGCGGGTTCAGCGAAATTTCCTGGAAACGGGCAGCATTGGTTGTTACCGACACGAAGTTGCTCATCCAGGTTGCGCAGCACAGTTCGCGACCGCAAGGACCAATTCCGCCAATACGACCAGCCTCCTGACGAGCACCAATTTGTTTCATCTCAATACGGATACGAAAATTTTCGGCCAGCACTTTGATCAGCTGCCGGAAATCAACGCGGCCTTCAGCGATGTAGTAAAAAATGGCTTTGGTTTTATCGCCCTGGTATTCTACATCACCAATTTTCATGTCCAAATTCAGATCGGCTGCCAGCTGGCGCGATCGGATCATGGTTCGGTGTTCGAGGCTAATGGCTTCTTTCCATTTATCGATGTCGGCTTGTTTGGCTTTTCGGTAGATCTTGCGAAAATCTCCGTTTACCAGCTTCACCTTGTGTTTTTTTACCTGGTGTTTTACCAACTCGCCGGTCAGGCTGACAACTCCAATGTCGTGACCGGGATTCGCTTCAACAGCAACAATATCGCCTACTTTCAGTTTAATGTTGCTGTGGTTTCTGAAATATTCTTTGCGGGTATTTTTAAATCGAACCTCGACGATGCTGTCTGCAGTAGCCATGTGCACAACGTCGCTAAGCCAGTCGTGAACTTCCAGCTTAGAGCATGTGCCGGCTCCGCCTTTGCAACATCCCCGGTTGATTGTATAATTATCTTCCATAGTTGATTTATTAGTTCTGAGTGCCTTAGCCGATAACCGGCAAAACAGGGAAACAGGCTTCAAAAATAATCATAATTGCCGACAAAAAAAGCTGCAAATGATAGGCTTTGCGTTTTATGCAGCATGTGAATTTGTTGAATCGGACAAGAGAATGAATTCGAAGTCTTGAGGATATGGTCTTCTAAGTATCCGAAATCCGTTTAATTGCATTATTTTCTAATAAGTTTAACGATCCGTAAGGCCATATCGGTGAAGATGATGCGCGGGTTTCCGTTCATGGTGATGTGCAAAATGGATTTCTCAAGCTCTTCGGTGATTGGCATAATGTTCCGTTCGTTGATGAATGGTGAGAAGCGGGACGAGAAAGCCTGTTCTTCTTCATCCATGTAAACCAGTTTGGGGTTCTTCAGGTTATAAACGAAATTTTCGCGTATTTGCCCCAAAGCATACTGGAGGAAGCTTTTCTGCTTTTCACGACCAATGTTGGAGAGCTCCGAAACCCAGTCGAACAAATCCATAAACTTGCGGCCATATGTCAAACGCATCAACTCTTTAAATTTTTCGAGGTTGTAGCGATCCTTTGTGTCGGGGCTCAAAAGCTGAATAACTTTGCGATAGTTTCCGCGGCTGAGGTGAGCAATTTGCGACGGATCTTTACCTTCCGCTTCCGCAAGAGAGTTCAGGTGAGCAACTAGTTCTTGCTCGTCGATTGCCGGCACCTTGGTTAACTGGCAGCGCGAACGGATGGTCGTGATCAACTGTTCTTCACTTTCCGAAACCAGTAGGAATAAGGTTTTGGACGGTGGCTCTTCAATCATCTTCAGCAGCTTGTTCGAGCACGACTGGTTCATCTTCTCAGGCATCCAGATGATCATGATCTTATACTCCGACTCGTAGGACTTCAGGTTCAGCTTACGGATGATTTCATCACTTTCCTGCGAGTAAATCATCCCTTGGGCATTGTCGGTTCCAATGAAATTGAACCAGTCCTCCAGGCTGAAATAAGCTCCGTTAAGCACCATCTTTCGCCATTCTTCAATATAATCGGTACTTACCGGGTCCTTAAATTTCGGTGATTTTACAACCGGGTATACAAAATGAAGGTCGGGGTGTGCCAGTCGGGCATATTTTTTACACGAAGGGCAGGTGCCGCACGAATCGCCGTTCTGCTTATTTGTGCACGAAACATATTGGGCATAAGCTAAGGCCAAAGCCAGGTTGCCGGAACCCTCAGGACCTGCAAATAGTTGCGCATGACTTATCCGGGATTCGTTAATTGTTTGGATGAATCGTTCTTTGATAGCTTGTTGTCCAATAATGTCGCGAAAAAACATAGGCTGATTTTAGAGTCCAAGCAAAAATAGGAAAATT
>NZ_JBZQJF010000171.1:0-14057 GCF_059905295.1 Mangrovibacterium sp. | reverse complement strand
CCGGTATTGAAGTAGTCACATTTTACAACTTCGGTGCGCTCGTTTTTTTCTGCCTTGTACTCTGTTTTGTAGCTTTCGTGATAGGTGAAGTCGATGGCGTCCAAAGCCAACTCGGTGTGCAGCTCACGTCCTTTACCGTTAGCATCAACACGATCGTAATCGTAAATACGGTAGGTAACGTCGGATGTTTGCTGAATCTCGGCAACCATAATGCCTTTGCCAATGGCGTGAACACGGCCCGCCGGCATAAAGAAAACATCACCCGGATCAACCTCGACAAAGTTCAGCACGTCCATGATTTCTTTGTTTTCCAGCTTCTGCAAATAAGTTTCCTTTGTAATTGGCTGGTTGAAACCACAATTCAGTTTAGCGCCTTTGTCGGCTTGCAGCACGTACCACATCTCGGTTTTGCCGTAAGCCCCGTGGCGTTCTTTGGCCATTTCGTCGTTGGGGTGCACTTGCACCGACAGGTCGTCGTTGGCATCAATAAATTTAATCAATAGTGGAAACTCAACGCTAAAACGGTCAAACACTTTGTCGCCAACCAGGTCACCCATGTACACTTCAATGAGCTCTTCCAGGTTGTTGCCGGCCAAAAAACCGTTGCTTACTTCGGAAATGTTACCGGATACGCCCGATAATTCCCAACTTTCGCCACAATTTGGCAGCTTGCCAAAGTCTTTGTTCAGGGCAGTTTTCAATTTCTGTCCGCCCCAGATTTTGTCGTAGTAGCGTGGTTTAAACTTTAATGGATAAAGGTTCTGCATGGATAGGTATTAAAATATGAATGATCTAAAATTCGAAATCGACAGCAGCCCGAAGTTCGGTAAACTCTTTTACGAGTTCCAGTACTTTCAGGTGTTCAGGATGAACAGCATACACTTTCAGATCGGCAACGCTTTCGAAATGCGAAATCAGGCACAGGTCGTACGATTTGGCATCGAGCTCGTAGTTGCTTCCCACTTCCATGTGTTTCAGTTCAGCGATTTTTCCTTGGAGTCCAAGCAGAGCGGTTTTTAGTTGGTCTAGTTTGGTTTGTTTTTCGTCAGCCGGAAAGGCTTTGAATTTGAAAAGTACAACGTGATTAATCATGAGTGTGTCTCTTTTATGTGATTAATTTCGCTGCGAATTTAATACTTTCAAACTAAGCTACCATAAAGCGCGGCTAACGTTAACTAAAATATAAATGCATGACCTATCTTTGGTAATCAAAATAGCTTTAATATGATCATTATTGGAATTGCTGGCGGAACCGGTTCGGGGAAAACGACTGTGGTTAATAAAATTGCGGGGCAGTTTTCGGACGATGAGGTGGCCGTGCTGTCGCAGGATTCATATTATAAAGATAATAGTCACCTGACACTGGAAGAGCGGCAGCTACTGAATTTTGACCACCCGGACTCAATTGAGTTCAGCTTGCTGAATAAGCATATCGAAGAATTGAAGAAAGGGCATTCGGTTGAGGAACCACATTATTCGTATCTTACCTGCACCCGTTCCAATGAAACGACAACGATTCAACCCAAACCGGTGGTGATTATTGAAGGTATATTGGTTCTTTCGAATGCCAGCCTGCGCAAACTGATGGACATTAAAGTGTTTGTGGATTGCGACTCGGACCTGCGTCTGTCTCGGGTTATTCAGCGCGATATTGTGGAACGGGGGCGCGATGTTCAGGACACGCTGAAACGCTACGAGGAAACTGTTCGCCCAAGTCATCTTCAATTTATTGAACCGACCAAGCGCTTTGCCGATATTATTGTACCCGAGGGCGGAAACAACGAGGTGGCGATCCGCATTTTAACCAACTTCATCAAACAAATCTTATAAATCCATGCTTTACAATCTGAATATTGAAGACGTGCTGTTTCTGGATATCGAAACGGTGCCCCAGTATCCCGACTTTGCCGATGTTCCCGAGAAGTTTCAGGAGCTTTGGGAAAAGAAATCGACTTTCTTCAGAAACGAGGAGCAAACGCCGGGTGATGTATACGAACGTGCCGGAATTTATGCTGAATTTGGTCGGATCATCTGCATTTCTGTAGGCTTCATTGTTCAGAAGAATGGTGAGCGCTACTACCGGGTGAAGTCGTTTTATGACGATGATGAAAAAAAATTGCTGGCTGATTTCAATAATATGCTGGAGCGCTTTACCTCGCATCCTGGTAAATGTTTGTGTGCTCACAATGGGCAGGAGTTTGACTACCCGTATATTGCACGCCGCACACTTATTAATCGGCTGCGTCTGCCGCGAATACTGAATATTGCCGGCATGAAACCCTGGGATGTGAAAGATAAACTCATGGACACCCTTCAGCTTTGGAAGTTTGGCGATTACAAAAACTACACTTCGCTAAGTGTGTTGTGTGCGGCATTCGATATTCCGACACCAAAAGACGATATTGATGGCAGCCAGGTGGCCGAGGTGTTTTATAAGGAAAACGATATCGACCGGATAATTCGTTATTGTGAAAAAGATACGCTGGCTGTGGCTAATCTGCTGTTACGCTACCGTGGTGAGGATATCATCACGATGGATCGCATGGAAATTGTACCTTAGGGACAATAGACACAAGAATGGGGTAATTTCCTTTGCGCAGAACCCTAATTCCAGAGAGCAGCAAAGTAATTCCCGTTGGAATCATCGATATTCTCTATGTAATAGTTCCGCTGATATTGGGGATATCTATGATTCCACATGGCTGAAGGATCATTCCATGTCGCATGATAGATATTCTCTAAAGAATATTGTTTCTGACTTTGAGAATAAGGATTATTCCGGATGGCAGTAAGGCTATTCCAAAGGGCAGATTAATATTTCATGGCGCGATCGATATCGCGTTTGGCATCTTTCTGTTTCAGGCTTTCACGTTTATCGTGTAGTTTCTTACCTCGAGCCAAACCTATTTCAAGCTTCGCCAGTCCGCGGTCGTTCACAAATAATTTCAGCGGAACAATGGTGAACCCACTTTCCTTGATCTTTTTCTGCATCTTTTCGAGTTCCTTCTTGTTCAGCAGTAACTTGCGGTCGCGGCGGGCAGCATGATTATTGATGTTGCCGAAGTCGTATTCCGAAATGTTCATATTAACCACCCACAGCTCCTTGCCCTGGAAACGGCAGTAAGCTTCAACAATGCTGGCTTTGCTGTTGCGGATCGATTTAATTTCGGTACCCACCAATTGCAGACCGGCTACAAACTTCTCGAGGATTTCGTATTCGAAATAAGCCCGTTTGTTTTTAATATTTACGTTTGCTGATTTATGCGCCATAGGGGAAGAATGCCTGAAAAAGTTTCCAACTAATTACGTTGATTGTTCCGAAAATGAGAACAATCAGTAAAATTGCTAAAATAATAAACCTGGCTTGATGATCTTTGGGGATTTCGAGGCAGGTTTGAGCTCCGGTTATAAACAAATAGAAACCATACAGTCCGACGATGCCCAGCACATACAGACCGGGGAATAAACCGGTGATGGTCGATGCAATAAGGAAGGGTAACAGTGAATAGGCCAGTACATTTTCGACGCATTTTTTGTTTTCCGATCCTTTATAGTTTTGCAATAAACGAAACAGGATGTAAACGGCTGCATAAAACTGCAACAAGTAACTCACTGACTCGCGTGCTCCTTTCAACAGGGCATACGACCAGAGCAATTCTTCGTTCCAGAATATTTCACCAAGAACAACCGAAAGGCCAACCAACACCACCAGGGGCAAGAAAAACGGGCCGATTACCGAGCTTGTAAAACCTTCTGACAGCTTATTCTTCCAAAACTTTTTGGGCTCGCTCAACAGCGACCACGATTCGTGAAAGAGCCAGGTGAATTGTGCTTTAAAATCCATATTTGTTTATTTGCGTTACAAAAATACATTATTTTGCAAATCTCAAAATTCAAACCTTATGTCCGACACAAAATATCAGATGCTCGCTATTGTTGGCCCCACGGCTTCCGGAAAAACAACTGTTGCAACTCATGCCGCACAACTGCTTGACGGGGAGGTTATTTCCGGAGATTCACGGCAGGTGTACCGGGGCATGGATCTGGGAACCGGTAAGGATTATGAAGATTACGAGATCGACGGACAACAAATTCCTTATCACCTGATTGATATTAAGGATGCCGGTTACGAGTATAATGTCTACGAGTACCAGCAGGATTTTCTGAAAGCTTATGCCGATGTTTGCCAACGTGGTAAATTCCCGGTGTTATGCGGCGGTAGCGGTTTGTATGTTGAGGCAGTGTTGAAAAATTACAAGTTAATCCAGGTGCCGCCCAGCCCTGAATTGCGTGCCGGGCTGGAAACAAAAGATTTGGATGAGCTGACAGAAATATTGAAAGCATTGAAGGAAGATTTGCACAATACCACGGATGTTGAAACCAAGAAAAGAGCTATCCGCGCTATTGAAATTGAAACCTATTTAAAGGATCATCCGGAGATTGACCGGTCGATGCCTGATATAAACAGCCTTGTGGTTGGTGTGAAGTACGATCGGCTGAACCGGCGCAAGCGAATTACCGAACGGCTGAAGCAACGCCTTGATGCAGGCATGCTCGACGAGGTGCAGGCCTTGCTTGATAAGGGATTAACCCCCGAGCAATTAACTTACTATGGCCTGGAATATAAATACCTGACTCTGCACCTGGTTGGTGAGCTGACATATAACGAAATGTTTAAAGGGCTGGAAACCGCCATTCACCAGTTTGCGAAGCGACAAATGACCTGGTTTCGCCGAATGGAGCGGCAGGGAACAAACATTCACTGGCTCGATGGCTATATGCCGCTTCCTGAAAAGCTGGAGCGTATACAGCAGTGGCTGAAAGGATAAGGGCTGTCTTGTTATAGGCTTGCCGGTTGCCTTCAGCTTAGTCTTTCTTTTTCCAGACAATTTCGAAGGTACTCAACTCAGCATCGTCGTCTTCACGAACTAGGGTCGATTGGTACTTTTCATCATTCACCCAATCGCGAACAACAGCCAGGTGGTCGCCCGGAAGTCCTTCTTTCAGGTAATTGATTTCGATTGTTTCCGGAGTATAGGCATTTTGAAACTCAATTCCGTAATCGTCCAGCACCCGTTCCAAGGCTTTCACACTGTTAAAATGGTGGTTGATATCGATGTCGCTGTATTTGACAGGTTTGTAGGTTAGCTCTGTTTTGTCGGCTTTGTGTCGTAAGCGTTTCGGTTCGCGGCAAACACCGTGTTCCGAATAGCGGGGGAAGGTATCCTTTTGGTCGCGCAGCATGATTATTTTTTTGCTTTCCATATCCAGTATCAACCAGGCTGTGTTTCCAGTCAGGATGGTTTCTCCTTTTTCATTGGTCAGAATAAATTCGCGATAGGCATACATCCCATCGGTCCCTGACGACCAGGTGTTAAGTGTAATTGTATCTTGCCATTTCGGGAGCTCTTTAATTTCGACATACAACCGCGAAAGAACCCAGAACATATTGTTTTTTTGTAACAAGTCGTATCCCCAATCCAGTGTTTGAGCATGAGACCAGGCTGCCTCGAGCATAAAGTTGAGAATTGACGGAATCGTTGCTTCTCCAAACTGACTGGTTTGATAGGAATGAATAGGAATGGTTTCTGTATACTTTTCCATAGGGCTCGATTGGTTATGCCACCAAATGTAAAATTAACATTTGCTTATTTAGTGAATTGTTTGTCTGTTGTTGGGTAAAGTTCGTATAATTCAGCATAAATTTTTTAAACTTTTGCACAAAAGTATTGTTCAGCTTTGAAAATAAATCAGCAATAGCCATTTTTGCGCAAATTTTTTTCCATGAGCGATATTATTATAAAGACCCCGGAACAGATTGAAGGTATTCGAAAAAGTAGTCAACTAGCTGGACAATCACTGGTTATGATTGCAGAGTATGTGAAAGAAGGGGTGAGTACGGAGTATTTAGATAAATTAATCAATCAGTTTATAAAGGATAATGGCGCGATCTCTGCGACTTTGGGATACCACGGTTATCCAAAATCTTCCTGTATATCGCTTAATGAGGTTGTTTGTCATGGTATTCCCAGCAAAAAGACAATTTTGAAGCCCGGAGATATTTTAAATATTGATGTCACAACCATTCTGGATGGTTACTACGGCGACACCAGCAAAATGTTTACCGTTGGTGAGATTAGCCCTGTAGCTCAGCAATTGGTTGATGCAGCTAAACATTCACTGGATTTGGGAATTCAACAAGTACGCCCGGGAAATCAGTTCGGAAACATTGGCTTTGTGATTGGCCGTTATGCTAAAGCACAAAAATTTAGTGTCGTTTACGAATTTTGCGGACATGGCGTTGGTGTTGACTTTCACGAATCGCCACAGGTTGATCATATTGCTCGCCGGAACTCAGGTCCGGTTATGGCTCCTGGAATGACTTTTACCATTGAGCCAATGATTAACGAAGGTAAAGCAACCTGTAAAGTCGATAAATACGATGGCTGGACAGCCCGCACAAGCGATGGTAAGCTTTCGGCTCAATTTGAACACACCATTTTGGTAACTCCCGATGGCTACGAAGTACTAACCGACGTTTCCGGAGAGTATTAATTCTAAACTATTTTATAGTTGCTTGACTGTTGGTTCAAACAAATGCCGTACATTCGTTATGAGAACTAAGGAGTTTACAGCACGTGATGAAATTTAAGCAGTTTTTCTTATATCTGGTTTCTAACGCAGATTTAAATTCGTACGAGAATTTTGAGGATAAAAAGAAGAGTTTTCTTCTCCATTTATTTTCCTATTTTTTCCTCGTACTCATGGTTAGCTTTATAGCTTATAATGCACTGACCGGGGATTATACATTCTTAATGGTCAATGCTTTTGCTCTATTGGTTAGCGCTATTCTCTATTATTTGTTTAAAGAAAAGCGAATGCTACATTTTGTAACAACCTTCTTTGTTGTTACCATCATGCTTCTCACCACCTTCTTTGCTCAAACCGGAGGGATCGCTCAAACAGGTCTTTACTTTACCATTTTGGTTCCACTGCCAACGATTTTGCTGGTTGGTCGAAAAAAGGGGCTGCTATTATTACTCATATTTGTTATCGTTAATGCATTAGGCTTTATCCTGTTTAACGAGCAGGCTTGGTGGCCGCATTATAATTTAGATAATGGAGTACGGTTGGGGATTATCTTCGGCTTGGTTTCATTAATGGCCTATGTGAACGAATATGCGTTTGAATTCTTATATAAGCGCATTGAAAAGCTGTCTTCCTCCCTGGTTCAAAGCCAACAGAGTTTTAAGAATCTTGCCGTAAGTAAAGAGCATTTTGTGTCGTTAATCTCGAATAATTTGAGTGATCATCTTGGTGGTTTTGCAGGTATTGCCAATTTGTTAAACGATGAATATGATGAGCTGAATGAAAAGCAAAAACGCGAATTGATCCGAACCCTGGCTAACTTCTCGCAGCAGAATTTCCGTCTTTTGGGAGATTTAATGAAATGGTCGACAACGCAAACCGGAGCTATTAGCTATACTCCTAAAGCGTTTAAAGTCGAAAAGATTTATCGGGATGTGGTGGAGTTGTTTAATCCGCAGATTGAAGAAAAGAAGTTATCCTTCTTTTTGAAGATGAAGAGTAATTCGGAAGTTTTTGCTGATATTGATATGGCCGGTGCCATTCTTCGGATCTTTGTATCGAATGCGATCAAGTTTTCCAATCCTGGAGGAGAAGTTCGAATTGCAGCTGAAGAGGAAGGGGATAATATGCGAATCACTGTTTCGGACAAGGGATCGGGTATGTCGGAAGAAAACTTGTTAAGGGCAAATTCGTCTGTTCCATTTTCAACATCGGGTAGCCTAGACGAACCAGGTACCGGAATCGGACTGATTCTGGCCAAAGAATTCCTTCAAAAAAACAGGGGAACATTCTTCATCGAAAGTACCTTAGGACTGGGTACAGTTGTGAGTTTTACCTTGCCACTTGTTGAATAGCATATTCCGCATGTTCTTAAGTTGTATTTAATTCGGTTTTTTACTGTAAATTAGTATCAATACAGCCTGCCTGACAGATTCGCTTTGCGGTAAAAAGAAGGACGAATTTTTGTTCTTGATTATCCGCGAGAAAGATCAGTTAGAGTAGGGAGAATTGAACTTAATAGGACAAAAAGAATCGTTTTTGTACAGTCGTCTATTATGAAGGTTATTCGGACTGTTAAATTATTTTATATAGTTACAAATTGTTAGCTGAAAGGACAATCAATCCTATGCTGGTTATAGATTGTAGATATTTTAGTGATATTAGTTTCAAATTATAAATAAGCGTAAGTTCTGTTGAAGTTTTTTAATATCTTGCACCCGTTTTAACCTGAATGAAAAACAAGTCAGAAATAAGTATATAAATAACAGATAATGAATCCTCAAGCTGAAGAGTTAAACATCGTCATACGCGAAAAGAATCCGGTAGTTTACGAAATGCTTTCGGAACGTGGTAAAAAAGTCTTCTTTCCTAAAAAAGGTATTCTGGGTCAAACCGCAGATGCAAAGGGAACACGCATTAATGCAACAATTGGTGCTGCTGTAGAGGACAATGGCTCGCCTATGCGCCTTGAAAGTCTTGAAAGTAAGATTGGACTCGATCCGTCTTTGGTTTTCCCGTATGCACCAAGTTTTGGTCGACCGGATATTCGTGCCAAATGGAGAAGCATGATTTACGACAAAAACCCTCGGCTCGCTGAAAAGTTGATTAGTTTGCCGGTTGTAACGAATGCTTTGACTCATGGTGTGAGTATGGCTGGTTATATGTTTGTGGATGAAGGTGACAAAGTAATTGTTCCTGATTTATTTTGGGGAAATTATAACCTGATCCTGAATCATGGCTATGGTGCCGAACTGCAAAAATACAAGCTATTCGAAGATGATCACCTGGATTTGGCGGCTTTCAAATCAAGCCTGGAAGAAAATGGTATTGGTAAAAAAGTACTCATCCTGAACTTTCCGAATAATCCCACCGGTTATTCACCAACAGTGGCAGAAGCAGAGCAGATGACTGCTATTATTAAGGAATCAGCTGAAAAAGGGAATAAGATTGTCGTTTTTTGCGACGACGCTTACTTTGGCTTAGTGTACGAACAAGGTATCGAAACGCAAAGTATTTTTACTTATCTGAATGATTTGCATGAGAATGTATTGGCTGTAAAAATCGACGGACCGACTAAAGAAGATTATGTGTGGGGATTCCGAGTTGGTTTTATCACTTACGGTATAAAAGGGGGCTGTGCTGAATTTTATACTGCCATGGAAGCCAAAACAGCCGGTGCTGTTCGTGGTAATATCTCCAACTCGGCTAATATCTCGCAATCCTTGTTGTTTGCTGCGTTTGAAGATCCTTCTTATAAAGCCCAAAAGGCCGATAAGTATGCGATAATGAAACAGCGCTACGATGCGGTGAAAGAAGCACTGAATGATGAAAAATATAGTGAATGCTTTACGGCATTGCCGTATAATTCAGGCTATTTTATGTGTGTAAAACTGGCCGAAGGTCTGGATGGCGAAATAATTCGTAAAATTTTGATTGAGAAATACAGTATTGGTATTATCAATCTAAATAATATTATCCGGGTGGCATTCTCTGCCATGGCCGCTGCTGATGCCAAAGAATTGTTCGAAGGCATTTATAACGCATGCCTCGATTCTAAAAAATAAAACAATTGTACTTCCAAATAAAAAGCTGCTTCCTTTTCGGGAGCAGCTTTTGTTTTTATAAGCGTTGTAGATTATAAACCATAAAAAAGAGCATCAGTCCAACCGGGACTAAAACAAGATTGGGGACTTTTACCCACGACGATTTTATCAGGTGAAGAATTAGTCCGATTAGCGCAATGGCTCCGCAAATACTCAATCCTAAGAAGAAAGACAACGCGCGTGCCTCGGGTGGTGCCGCAGCATCAGCTGCCACTTCGGGGACAATGATAATACCGCTGTTCATTACCCAAAGGGAGAATAATGCCAAAATAACAAACAGGGATTGCCCTGCAATTTGCATCCATTTCTTACGTTCGATCCATGAAAAAATAATAGCTGCTAAGGCTAAAAAAAGGGTCCACTGCGAACTGGTGGTTAAGGTTAAAAATAGTTGACGATCCATTTGAAGTTCTTTTGAGGCAAATGTGTTAATTTTTTGGTAAAGTTAAAAATGACACCTTTAGATCCGTTTTGTGTAATTTTGCTGTTTCAATTTAAAATTCAAAGCTATGATAATTGATATTGATCCGAAAGCAAAGGGGTTGATCTTTGATTTGGATGGGACGATTTCGGATACGATGCCGATTCACTTTATTGCGTGGAAGAATGCTGCAGCGCGTTACGGTATTGACTTTACAGTCGAGCTGTTTGACCAATTAGCAGGAATTCCGCTTTACCCAACTGTGGAAAAGCTGAATGAGCTATTTGGAACCAATATTGATCCACGCGAGATGGGGGATGCTAAAGAAGAAGAATATGAGGCAAATATGCATCTGGCACAGCCGATTGAGCCAGTGGTTGAGGTGATTAAGAAATATCACGGCAAGGTTCCAATGTCGGTGGGAACAGGCGGCTTGAAACGATTGGCAAAGAAAACGCTGGAACTGATCGATTTGGATAAATATTTCGATATTATTGTAGCTTACGAAGATGTAAGTAACTATAAACCTCATCCTGAAACATTTTTGCGTTGCGCCGAACAAATGGGGGTTGAGCCAAATGGCTGCCAGGTTTTTGAAGATGGCATTTTAGGTATGCAGGCTGCTCGCACTGCGGGAATGATGGTGGTGGATGTGACTAAATATTACGAAGTTACTACCGGAAAATAACCAATAATCATGAAAAAAAACTGGCTTGTTGTTTTGCTTGTTGTCTTGTTTGTATCCTGCCGAAGTAGTAAAGAAACGAATCGGATAACAGTCGTTAGTTATAATGTGGAAAATTTGTTCGATACCGAGGATGATCCGCAAAAAAACGACAATGAATTTCTGCCCGATAGCAAAAAGGAATGGACTCAGGAGCGTTATCAGAAAAAATTGGATGATATCGCTCATGTGCTGAAGGATATCAGTCCGGACGACATGCCAGAGATTATTGGCTTAGCCGAAATTGAGAATCAAAAAGTTTTAGAAGATTTGGTGAAAACCGATGCTCTTGCACCGGGGAAATATCGAATCGCACACCAGGAAAGCCCGGATAAACGAGGCATTGATGTGGCCTTGCTCTATCGGCCTGCTGAATTCAAATATGGTGGAATGGAAGCCATTCATGTTGATCCAGGCTTCCCAACACGCGATATTTTGCATGTTTGGGGGAAGTTTAAGAATGAGGAATTTCACTTTTTTGTGAATCACTGGCCTTCGCGAATCGGAGGACTGGAAAAAAGTGAACCGGCTAGGGTCGTTGCTGCCGAAACTTTGAAAAAAGCAGTTGATCAGGTTTTAGCTGAAACACCGGAAGCTCACATCGTTATTATGGGCGATATGAATGATGAGCCGTTCAATAAGAGTTTACGTTCTGTGTTAGGGGCAGCTAGTCCCGAAAGTGATTCAACCCTGGTTAACCTGATGATGCCTTTGGCCGAAGCAGGAAAAGGTACTTATAACTATCGGGGAAACTGGAATATGCTGGATAACTTAGTTGTTTCTTCGAATTTAATGGACAATAAAGGATTTCAGGTTACACCACCAGCCGGCTTCATCTTTCGTGAAAAATGGATGGAATATACCAATCAAAAGGGCGAAGTGTCGCCCAACCGGACTTATGGTGGTCCAAACTATTACGGTGGTATATCCGATCACTTTCCGGTTTATTTTGAATTGAGCCGCTAAGAAAAGGAGTGTTATGAAAGAATTAAAAGTTGTTGCACCATACAAACCAATGGGAGATCAGCCCACAGCCATCAAGCAAATTGCTGAAGGGATTGAGCAGGGTGTCCCTTTTCAAACCTTGTTGGGGGTAACTGGTTCGGGAAAGACCTTTACCATGGCTAATGTGATTGAAAAGGTGCAGCGCCCCACTTTAATTCTGAGTCATAACAAAACCCTGGCAGCTCAGCTTTACGGCGAGATGAAACAGTTTTTCCCGGACAATGCTGTTGAATATTTTGTTTCGTATTACGATTACTACCAGCCCGAGGCTTATTTGCCAACGACGGATACTTATATCGAGAAAGATCTTTCGATCAACCAGGATATTGAAAAATTACGCTTGAGTGCAACTTCTGCCTTGCTCTCGGGACGGCGTGATGTTGTGGTTGTTTCGTCGGTTTCCTGCCTGTATGGTATTGGTAACCCGCAGGACTTTCACGCTAACGTAACGGAGGTGAAGGTTGGACAAACGATTAACCGGAACCAGGTTCTACATCAATTAGTTGATGCCTTGTACTCTCGCAATGAGGTCGACTTTCAACGGGGTAACTTTCGGGTGAAAGGCGATACGGTCGACATTTTCCTGGCTTATGATGATAAAGCTCTTCGACTGGTATTTTGGGGCGATGAGATTGAGGAGATCTACAGTTTCGATCCGGTAGATGGGACGACCATTGAGAAACTGGATGAAGCGATCATCTATCCTGCCAATATATTTGTGACGACCAAAGAGCGGATGCATGGTGCTATTCGGGAGATTCAGGACGATTTGGTGAAACAGGTCGAGTTTTTTCGGGAGATTGGTAAGCCATTAGAGGCGAAACGAATTGAGGAGCGTGTTGAATACGACCTGGAAATGATGCGCGAGCTGGGTTATTGTCCCGGTGTAGAGAACTACTCGCGTTATTTCGATGGTCGGGAATCGGGTTCGCGTCCTTTCTGCCTCATGGACTATTTCCCCGACGATTTCCTGGTTATTCTGGATGAGAGTCACGTAACGGTACCACAGATTCGGGCCATGTACGGTGGCGACCATTCGCGAAAGGTAAACCTGGTGGAGTATGGTTTCCGCTTACCGGCGGCGATCGATAACCGTCCGCTTAAGTTCGAAGAGTTTGAGAGTATCGTTCACCAGGTTTTGTTTGTAAGTGCTACGCCCGCCGATTATGAGTTGGAGCGTTCTGAAGGCGTGGTGGCCGAGCAGGTGATTCGTCCAACAGGCTTGCTGGATCCGGTTATTGAGGTTCGTCCGTCGGAAAATCAGATTGATGATTTGATGAACGAGATCCACCTGCGCATTGAACAGAATGAGCGGGTATTGGTAACAACCCTGACTAAGCGCATGTCGGAAGAGTTGAGTAAATATTTGCTGAATATGGGGATTAAGACCCGATACATTCACTCAGATATCGATACGCTGGAACGAATCGAGATTATGGAAGACCTGCGAAAAGGTGTATTCAATGTGTTGGTTGGTATTAACCTGCTGCGTGAAGGTTTGGACTTGCCCGAGGTGTCGCTGGTTGCCATTATTGATGCCGACAAAGAAGGCTTCCTGCGTTCGGAACGTTCACTGACACAAACGGCAGGTCGTGCTGCCCGTAACGTGAACGGGAAGGTGATTATGTACGCCGATAAAATTACCGATTCGATGCGAAAAACGATCGATTCGACGAATTACCGCCGTGCGAAACAGATGAAATTCAACGAGGAGCATGGTATTACTCCACAACCGATTATAAAGGCAACCCGCGAAATTATTGGCTACGAATACCGCAGTAATAAGCAGCAGGCTTATCAGCAAGAGGAACTTCCGGCCGATGTGGCTGCCGATCCGGTGGTGGCTATGATGAGCGCCCCTGCTTTGGAAAAAGCCATTGCCAAAACCAAGAAGGAAATGGAAGCCGCTGCCAAAGAACTCGACTTTATCGAAGCCGCTCGTCTGCGTGATGAGATGTACCGTTTGCAGGAAATCCTGAAAGGGAAAAGTTAAAAGTTCCAAGTTCCAAGTTTCAAGTTTCAAGTTTCAGGGACATTTGGTACTAAGTATTTCCTTAACTGTTGCAAAACTCACGACTCATTACTCAATACTCCTCAGGCAACCTTAGTAGACTACTTCTACATTTCTAATTTGGTATTCGACATTTTAGAAGACTGCCCATTAGTTGTGTTCTTCAAAATAAATTGAAAACTGTCGTTTTTATCATTGCAAAGT
>NZ_JBZQJF010000170.1:0-2900 GCF_059905295.1 Mangrovibacterium sp. | reverse complement strand
TCCCGTTTTGTGGAAGACACAAACTGCAACTGCTTTGGTCTCTCCGGTTTTGTGGAGGACCTAAACTGAATCTGTTTGGGGTCTCCGGTTTTGTGGAGGACACAAACTGCATCTGCTTTGGGTTCTCCGGTTTTGTTGAGGACACAAACTGCATCTGTTTGGGTTCTCCCGTTTTGTGGAGGACCTAAACTGCATCTGTTTGGGTTCTCCCGATTTGTGAAAGTCCCATCTGTTTTTGCTTTGGATCTAATGTACAGCCCCTGGCGCGAGTATTACGAGCGACGGGGTGAGTCAAAACCAACTGAAGGGAAAAGTATCAGTCCGGCTTGCGGACAGAAAAGATGAATAGAACAAAAAGGATCAATCAAACCATGCGGCGCATGCACAACCTGTACAACAAGTAACATAGAGCGTGCGCCTAAAGACGCAAATATACTCCACCCCGGGACTACCCATATTTCACCCCGCGAGGGTGAGTCTTTTTGATTCCGGTCCGGATAAAAGGCCGGTCTCGCTCCGGGCAAGCTTCCTTCTTCCTTCAACTGTCTTCAATTGTTTTCAACTGCCTTCTCTTATTTTCCTCCACTTTCATCCCCATTGGTGATTCCCGGGAATCATGTATGTTTTACTGGGAACCCTGCTCTGTTGGTAAGTAAGGATCCGATCTTTTTAAAAGACGGTACGAAACTGGCAGCAATCTTAATTAATTATTACCCGGAGGAGCCATTTATTTCAACTCATTATAAATAGAACAGAAAAAGGTGTTGCAAAGCATAACAAGGATGAAATGTCTCTACATTTGCAGCCTCGTTTTTAAACATTAGTTTATGAAAAAGCTGTTTCATCCTAAATTATTCAGTGTACTTCAACAAGGATATTCAAAGGAGCAGTTCACCAAAGACCTATTTGCCGGGATTATTGTCGGTATTGTTGCGTTGCCTTTGGCGATTGCTTTTGCGGTGGCTTCGGGGGTGTCGCCCGAAAAGGGCCTGATTACCTCGATTGTTGCCGGAGTTATCATCTCTGTACTTGGAGGTAGCCGTGTGCAAATTGGCGGTCCTACAGGTGCCTTCATCGTTATTGTTTACGGTATCTTACAAACCTATGGCCTCAATGGTTTAATTATCTCAACCATTCTGGCAGGTGTTATTCTCATTGCCTTTGGTTTGCTTAAGTTAGGCTCTTTGCTCAAATTTATTCCTCACCCCTTGGTGGTGGGATTTACCAGTGGTATTGCCTTAGTGATTTTTACCACGCAGATCAAAGATGCGCTGGGCTTGCAATTGGACAAAATGCCATCGGACTTTTTGCCGAAGTGGGGAACTTACTTTTCTCACCTCGACCAGGTAAACCCGACAGCCTTAATTATTACTGTTGTTACCATCTTGATTTCGGTTTATTTTAAAAAGATAACAACGAAGATTCCCGGATCGTTTGTCGCTATTTTGATTGTAACGGCCGTGGTGCAGATCTTCAAAATGCCGGTATCGACTATCGAAACCGTGTTTGGCGATATTCCGCAAACGATTAGCTTGTCGGTGCCTAGTCTCGATTTCAGTCAGCTTCATATGTATCTTGCCCCTGCTTTAACCATTGCTTTGCTGGGGGGTATCGAAAGTTTACTGTCGGCTGTGGTGTCCGACGGGATGATTGGCGGTAATCACCGCTCCAACACCGAGCTGATTGCACAGGGGATTGCCAATGTGGTGACTCCTTTCTTTGGTGGTATTCCGGCTACCGGTGCCATTGCCCGTACTGCCACCAATGTGAAAAATGGTGGCCGCACACCTGTTGCCGGTGCGATCCATGCGATTACGCTGTTGTTTATCATGCTTGTTTTTGGTGATCTGGCCAAACTGATTCCCATGTCTTGCCTGGCCGGTATCCTGATTGTGGTATCCTATAATATGAGTGAATGGCGCTCCTTTGTGTCGATTCTGAAAGGTTCGGCCTTTGATATCCTGATCCTGTTAGTGACTTTCTTCCTGACAGTGTTGGTTGACCTGACTTTCGCGATCGAAATCGGTATCGTTCTTTCAGCCTTGTTGTTTATGAAGCGGATGGCCGATGCCGGTGCGAATCCCGAGTTTGAAGTGGATTCGGATGTGTTGGAAAACTATTCCGACTTGCCCAGGGAAATCGGTATTTACGAAATTAGCGGACCGTTTTTCTTTGCGTCGGCTAAACAATACAGCTCAACACTGAAGCTCATCGGTTTGAAATCGGAGGTGATGATTATTCGGATGCGCCATGTGCCTTTTATCGACTCTACCGGTTTGCACAACCTGAAAGAAGTGGTGAAACAAATTCAAAATAGCGGAACAATCGTATTCTTGTCGGGTGTTCGTCCCAATGTGATGAAAGACCTCGAGAAGGGGAAACTGTTCGATTTGATTGATCGCGACAATGTTTTGCCGGCTTTCGATGAAGCTTTGTACAAGGCTGCCGAAAGCCTGAAGCAAAAAGCGGTTTAGTCGCGAAATTCCTGCTTCACAATTTTCGCTTCAGTTAAAAAAGAAAGCCCCTGCTGGTTGCTGGTTCCGGTCATTACAGCCTGAATCAGCAATTGGCCGGCGTTTCTGTCGGCACCCCAATTGACCAGAAAACTTGCTCCTGCGCCACCTTGATCTTCTTCGTGCTCCACAACAAACTCAATCGACTCCAGTGGTTTCAGTAAAATGGTTGAGTTGACGTATTTCCGCAGTTGCTTCCCGTACGAATCATTATAATTTGCACTAAACATATACACGGTATCGGTCAATGAGCTGTTGCGAATGCTCAGTGTTGAGGTCAGCAAAAAGCGCTTTGTGCCATCCATATGATAAATGTCCGAGTAGATGGGAATATAGTCAGTCTCGAGATACTTTACGGCTTCGGGCTGCAAGTCCACAAAGCTGTAC
>NZ_JBZQJF010000169.1:0-7079 GCF_059905295.1 Mangrovibacterium sp. | reverse complement strand
TATTGATTAATCCCCAATAGATTACAAAGTACTTCTCATTTCATGCGTAATACTGGCTTGGCCCTTGCCCCCTTTGAAAATGGATAATGCAGAATATCCAATATTTACGACAAAGCTTACCGCCCCTGTCTTGCTGCGGGTAATCCTTTCCTCACCCTTGGTAGCCTCATCAACCTCTCTGGCAAGCTTGTCCTCTTTGCTGGTAAGCTTGTCCCCCGCTCTGGTAGCCTCACCGACATCTCTGGTAAACACATTTACCTCTCTGGTAGCTTCATCTACTTATCTGGTAAGCTTATCTACCGCTCTGGTAGGCTCATCTACCTCCTAAAAATGGTAAAAAGAGTGGAAAAGCACGTCACCAGATCGAAAATAAACCCTACCAAAGGAGTTCTACCGTTGACCAGTACCATTTATGCTCTCACCAGTTTATTTTCAGCTTACACCAGCACAAGATCTGCCTCGAACAAAAACCGTTTTGAAAATCCAATCTTGCTAAATGATCAAATTCCATTTACAAAAATTAACCATCGCCCTCTGCTCCACCGCCCACCTTTTGTTTATATTTGAAGTTTTGTTTCGACAGAGCATCCGAAAAGCTGAAACAAAAAAACATGATTGAGTTTTAAGAAGTTGTACCACCATGTCGCAGGAATTAATTATAGGATTGACCGAACACCGAACGTTTGGTTACTTGTTTCAAGCCTTTTTAATCGAGAAGAGAGTCTCGTTCTACACCATTACCAAGATGGTGAAGCAACGGGACATTGAGGATTTACAACTCAACGACGAGCAAGCAGAACTGGTGAAACTGGTTGAGCAATACAGCGATGAGAAACTGGTACAAAAATTTTCGAAGCAAAAAGAGTCGAGCAAGTTCTTTCAGCAAATGGATCCTGATTTGTTTCAAAATTATATCAGTCCGTATATCGACAAATACCTCGGACGGATTATTCCCATCCTGATGCGCGGCAATACCCGCTTGTTTCTGAAACAGGCCAAGTATTCGAACCTGTACGACGAAGATTTAATTCAGGTTAATCCACTGTTTACCGACTGTTGTTTTTGCTTTAGCCGAACCGCTGAAGGAACTCAATATAAACTCGAGATTTCGTACGATGGTCAGCCCATTAACCTGCTGCATAAATCGATTACGATGGTTACAACCGAGCCGGGCGCTTTTATTTTCCATGGACAGCTGTACGCTTTCGAAACTTTGAATATAAAAAAGCTGCTGCCTTTCGTCGAAAAAGAAGCCATTTTCATTGCCTCGCAGGTTGAAGAAAAATATTACAAAAGCTTTGTACTGAATGCCCTGAAGGAGTTTCCGGTAAAGGCTGAAGGTTTTACCATCAGCGAGGGTGACGCTGACAAAGAAGCAGTTTTGTCGCTGGAACCAAACCTGCGCATGGAAGCGGTCCTACTACCCCGTTTTCGGTATGGGCAAAACGAATATTTGCCCAACAGCAGAACAGAAGTGGTTGTCGACTTTATAGCAACCGATAACCAATACCATTTCACTAAAATAAAACGCGATAAAGAGTGGGAAGATGAGAAAATTAGGTTTCTAACCCAACTCGGCTTAATCGAGGAAAACGGAAGTTTTTTCCCGCAAGGAGCCAATCTACTGAGCGATCAGGATCGGCTATACGAAATGGTGAACTGGCTAAACCGCCACAAAAGGCAACTTAGCGAAGTTGGGTTCAGCTTCACCCAAAACCGCCTCGATAAAGTTTACTCGACCGAACACCAGGAACTGGAATTGGAAGTCAAAGAAGGCGAAGATTGGTTTGATATTTATGCTAAAGTGCAAATTGGGGCTTTTCAGATTCCTTTTATCAAGCTGAAACGTCATATTTTATCGGGCATTCGCGAATTTGAATTACCAAACGGCGAGGTAGCTATTCTTCCCAAAGAATGGTTCTCGGAATATGGCGACATTATTCCCTTTGCCAGGCAGGAAGGTCAGAACCTGCGCCTGAAAAAGCACCATTTTCAGTTATTGCAACAAAAGCTGAAGGGTATCGACAAGAGCTTTTTCAACCGGTTGCAGGATGTTGCAGCAAAAGCAGGTAGACCAATAGTGGTGCCCGCCAATTTGCAGGCAAATCTCCGGTTGTACCAGCACGAAGGTTTTTCGTGGATGTATAATTTGTATGAAAACCAGTTTGGAGGTTGCCTGGCCGACGATATGGGACTGGGGAAAACCTTGCAAACACTTACGCTTCTGCTAAAATTGAAGCGATTAAAAAGAACGGTTGACATACCGGAATTTGAGCAGAATTTAGAGCAAGGCAATTTGTTCGCCCAACCGGGCAAAGAGCCTCAAAACGAGGAAGAGGAAACGAGTAAACAGCAGACAGCCAGTTTAATTGTTATGCCAACCTCGCTGTTACACAACTGGCACAATGAAGTGCAGAAGTTCACGCCCTCACTCAAGGTGTATCGCCATTTTGGTATTTCGCGAAAACGAACGGGCAGCTTCAAAAGTTTAGCCAGCTACTACGATGTCATCCTAACCAGCTACGGCACTGTTCGTAACGATTTTGAGCTATTGAAAGATATTGAGTTCTTCTATGTTATCCTCGATGAAAGCCAGTACATTAAGAATCCGGGATCGAAAACATACCAAACGATTTCGAAACTGAAAGCCAAAAACCGGCTGGTACTGACGGGCACCCCGATTGAAAACTCCCTGTCGGATCTTTGGTCGCAAATGAACTTCATCAACAAAGGTTTGCTGGGCAACCTGGCCTACTTTAAGCGCGAATTCATTACGCCAATTGAAAAGAAAAGCGATCCGGAGAAGCAGCAAAAGCTGCAAACTTTAATTCGCCCATTTGTCTTACGTCGAACCAAAGAACAAGTGGCCAACGACCTGCCGCCGGTTACCGAACAGATTCGCTATTGTGGTATGGCACGCGAGCAAAAGCGCATCTATGAGCAGGAAAAATCGGCTATTCGCAACAGCATCCTCGAGAATATTGAAAAAGATGGCGTTGAAAAATCAGCCTTCGTGGTGCTGCAGGGCTTAACCAAACTGCGGCAGCTGGCCAACCACCCATCGATGCTGCATGGAACCGATGAAACCGATTCGGAATCGGGTAAGTTCGACGAAATTTTAAACACCCTGGAGAGTTTGATTGCAGAGAAACACAAAGTACTCATCTTCTCCTCCTTTGTGAAACATCTGGAGCTGGTTAAGCAACAACTGGACGCGCGGAAATGGAAATACTCGATCCTAACCGGGCAAACAGCAAACCGTGCCGAAGTCATCCACAATTTTCAAAATGATCCCGACAACCGGATATTCCTCATCTCGTTGAAGGCAGGCGGCGTTGGACTAAATCTCACCTCGGCCGACTATGTATTCATTATCGACCCGTGGTGGAACCCGGCTGCAGAGATGCAAGCCATTGCCCGGGCACACCGAATCGGACAAGAGAAAAAAGTTATGGTTTACCGCTTCATTACCGAAGGAAGTATCGAAGAAAAAATCCTGCAGCTTCAGGATCGCAAATCGTCATTGGCAGAGAAGTTTATCAACTCGAACAACCCGTTTAAAGCGATTAGCCGCGAGGAAATTTTAAACTTATTCAGCTAAAATCGTAATGCTGACAAATTTCGACTACTAATTGCTTCGGGTGCAATCAAAAATCCAATAGATAACGTATTTCAATTTTTCAAAATAGATGATACTGATGAAAAGAATTTATCTCGTTTTAAGTGCATTTCTATTTACGCTTACAGTATTTGCTCAAAAACAAATGAGCCTCGACGATGCGGTACTGGGACGTTATTCGTACCTGTACCCACGTCAGCTAAACCAGCTGCAATGGCGTAGTGACAATAGTTTGGTTTATTTGAAAGCCGACACAATTTGGGAAACCGGAATTAACAAAGACGATTCGAAGATTTTATTGAATGCTACTGAATTAGGCCAATTGGGCGCCAGTCAGAAAATCGAATTGGAGCACATTCGTGCCTTTGATTTCATCAATAACAACGAAGTCATATTTAAAAACGACAATCAAACAGCTGCTTTCAACCTGCAAAGCAAACAGTTTGAATATAGCCTGACAACACCGGATGATGCTGAAGCAGATGATTTCAGCGCAGGAGCTAAGGCAGTAGCCTACGTAAAAGGTCAAAACCTGTTTATCCAGAAGGATGGGAAAGAAATTCAGGTTACCCATGAAACGAAAGAAGGTGTGGTTTGCGGCCGCTATGTACACCGACGCGAGTTTGGGATTACCAAAGGAACTTTCTGGTCGCCATCGGGTAAATACCTGGCTTTTTACCGCAAGGACGAAAGCATGGTAAAAGATTATCCGTTGGTTGATTATATGACTCGTGAGGCTGAAGAAACCCCCATTAAATATCCAATGGCCGGAATGACCAGCCACCAGGTAACTGTGGGTATTTACAATCTGGAGACAGGAAAAACCACTTTCCTGAAATCGGGCGGTCCTGACGACCACTACCTGACGAATATCAGCTGGGGACCAAACGAAGAATATATATATGTAGCCGAGCTTAACCGGGATCAAAACGATATGCACCTAAACCAATACCGCGTTGCCGATGGTTCAAAAGTGAAAACGATCCTGGAAGAAACCCGTTCAACCTATGTGGAGCCACAGCATCCTATCGTATTTTCAAAAACGAATGACAACGAGTTCTACTACTGGACACGCAACGATGGCTGGTTCCACCTTTACCTGTACAATACCGACGGGAAAATGATTCGCCAGCTTACCAAAGGCAACTGGGAAGTAACCGAATTTTACGGCACGGATGCCAAAGAGAAATACGCTTACATTCAAGCCACCAAAGAAAGCCCGCTCGATCGCCATATCTATCGGGTGAACCTGAAAAGCGGAGAATTAATGAAGCTGGACTCCGAAGCTGGTACACACGAGGCCAGTTTTTCACCTTCATTTAAATACCTGGCCGATAAGTGGTCGGCTTTTGCGAATCCGGGACAAACCGATTTGCTCCAAACCAGCGGCAAACTGGTTCGAACAATCTCTAAAGCCGAAAACACACTGAAAGATTACGAGTTGGGGGAAAACAAAATTGTAACCATCAAAGCTGCGGATGATTCAACCGATTTGTACGGACGAATCATTTTACCCAACAACTTCGACCCGAATAAAAAATATCCTACAATCGTTTATGTTTACGGTGGTCCGCACGTTCAACTGGTTGATAATACCTGGCACAATGATGCAAACTGGTGGTTCTACTATATGGCTTCAAAAGGCTACATCCTATTTACTGTCGACAGCCGTGGATCGGCCAATCGCGGACAAGCTTTCGAAGAAGTGATTCACCGTCAGCTGGGTGTTGAAGAAACCAAAGATCAAATGAAAGGCATTGATTACCTGAAGAGCCTGCCTTACGTAGATCAAACCCGGATTGGCGTGCATGGCTGGAGTTTTGGCGGTTTTATGACTTTAAACCTGATGTTACGCCACCCTGAAACCTTTAAAGTTGGTGTTGCCGGTGGTGCCGTTGTCGATTGGGATATGTATGAAGTCATGTACGGCGAACGCTATATGGACACACCACAGGAAAACCCGGAAGGTTATAAAGAAACCAATATGATCAATCATGTTAGCAACCTTCAGGGTAAATTAATGTTGATTCACGGCGTTCAGGACGATACAGTGGTGATGCAACATAGCATGAAATTCCTGAGGGAGTGCATCCAGCAAAATAAACAGGTTGATTTCTTTGCGTATCCAACGCATCCGCACAATGTACGTGGAAAAGACCGGGTACATCTCATGGATAAAGTCAGCCAGTATTTTTTCGATTTTTTATAAAGAAAGATTGCCAGACTATTAGATTTCAGATGATCGGACTTACAACCTGAAGATAATAGAACGCTGATGACATTGATTTAAATTGTTCTTCGCTGATTCATTTATTTGCGATTATGGGCTTAAATCAGTGTCGTTGGTGTTCATGTCGTGGAGTATATATCAGCACACTAAAATATACAATTAATAACATTGCACTTAAGTAACGGTAATCTGTACAAAAGCAGAGATTACCAAAAAGAATTCGCAATGGTTATTTTCCCGAAGTCCAGCAGTAATAAAAATCCAATGCAATATAAAAGGATGAAGAGTAGGAGTAATCTAATCTTGTAAAACGCTTTATTTTCTACAAATTCACGTCTAAAACTTTCCATCTCCACCGAAACTTTCCACTCCCTAGGAGTATTATCATTCATGTACACAATATGAAGGGCAGAAAAAATAACGGATGAAAGAATCGTTAAATAAATTGAGAACAAACTATTATATATCAGTTCAATACCTACTGATAAGGAAAGACAAATCTTGTTCCCCTCCCATTCTGCATTTTTTAAAATCCGTATTAAGTATGAAAAAATAAAAATAGTCCCTCCGAAAAAATAAAAATTCAATAAGATATCGATTATATACAATTGACTCTTCATTAGAGTAAAGACCAAAGTAGTTATACATCCCGATAATATCAAAAACGATTTGCTCATTTGTTACAAAATATTAAAATAATGAGAACAAAATTGCTCTCATTATTTATTAATCTAATAATACTCTGCTAATGCTTTAACAACTCCCGCTGTTGCACTTGCCCAGCCCATACAGCCTCCCATAACTCCAACTGCAATTCCAACTGGCCCTGTTGCAAGCAAGCCAACACCAACCATCGCTGCACCTGCAATTGTACAAAAAGCAAGAAAGGCATCCCCTCCATCTCCTCCACCAACTTTCATCAATTCTTGTTTACTCAGTTCTTCCATGGTAAATAATTTTAACAAACAACCTACTCTATTTTAAGGCTTTTCGGGTTCCACCTGGGTTTTGTGCACTAAACTTGTGTACGAATTTAAATTAGGGTACTCTCAAAATTTGAGAGTAAAGAACTTTTTTGTCAAATAATTGCAAATCGAGCTAAATTCTTAAAACCACCGTTTATTTGTTTGCTTTCATCACTGTTCAGTTCTTTTAGGTAAAAGCCACACTGAAAATTAACATCCTTGGTATATACATAACTTTGGTAACACAATTCATTAAATCCTTTTC
>NZ_JBZQJF010000168.1:0-9604 GCF_059905295.1 Mangrovibacterium sp. | reverse complement strand
TTAGCTTTCAGGAGCTGATACCTGAAGATAAAAATCAGCCTTGCGTTTTCTGTTTCGTCTTTGGGGCAAGCCAAAGATGAAAACCCGCCTGGTAAGGCTAGCGGAAATTTATTGGAGCAGAATCGATCCTCTTCAACGCATTTTGAAGAAGACTTTCACAGAAAAGTGGGAACAAGCTTGATTCAGCTGAATCAGCTGCTCCTACAGGGTGGCCTTTGCCTTGGTTCGAGGGTCCAAAATGCACTCTCTGAGGGTGGCCTTGGCCTGGTCGGAGGGTGCAAAATACTCCTTCGAGGGTGCCCGTGCCCAGGTTAAAGGGTGCCCTTGCCCTACCTGTAGTGTGCCCTGAGCACCCTACAGGGTACCTTTACCCTGGTTCGAGGCAGCAAAATGCACCCCCGAGGGAGGCCTTGCCCTGGTCGAAATGCGGCTTTGCCCTACCTCGAGGATACACCGGGCACCCCCAATTGCAGCGGGACATAAAAAAACAGACATGATTCCGGGGAATCACAACAGGGAGGTTTTAATTGTAACAGGGCGGATTTTTAGAGAACAGGGTAACGCAGCTGGCTAACAGCGGCATCCTTTGGGCATACAGGGTCAGTTGCCGGTTCACAGGAGCTTCGTTTGGCCGACTGGCAGCCGGTATTGCAGGAGTTTTAACGACCTGCCGGTTACTCTTTAAGTTCTACTTTGGGCAAGGCAATATCGTAACGCACAACGACAATCCGAATGGCGATGATGCTGATCACAGTTGCTAATTCGCAGATGTGTTCGTTCAGCCCCAGAAAGTTTAGAAGCAAATAGATGAGTGCCCCGGCAATACAGGCTGTTGCATAAATTTCGCGGTGGAAAATCAGCGGCAATTCGTTGCAAAGGGTATCGCGGATAACACCGCCCACCACGGCTGATGCCAGCCCCATCATTACCGCCATGGGAATATTAATGCCCATAAGGAGTGCCTTCTTCATTCCAATGATGGTGAAAACAGCGATCCCGATAGTATCAAAAAGGAAGAGTGTTTTTTTTAGCGTCATCACCACTTTGCCAAAGACGATGGTCACCAAAACACCGGCAATAATCAGCCAGAAGTAGTTGAGGTCCCGCATCCAGGCTACCGGTGTGTCGCCCAGCATGATGTCGCGCAGCGATCCACCGCCAACGGCAGTCACAAAGCCAATCATTGTAGCCCCGAAAAAGTCGAGTCGTTTGTTGGCTGCAGTCAGTGTACCACTGATGGCAAAAACAAAGGTTCCGATGTAGTCGAAAAGAAGCAACAAATCCATGCCGCAAAGAAAGTAAAAGCCGGATATTTTTACCAGCTAATCGGGAAATAGTCTTTCAGGAACTTGCCGCACCAATGCTTACCGGTGTTAATGCCGTCGATAAACGGATCGCACACGCGGGCTGCTCCGTCAACAATGTCGAGCGGTGGCTGAAAGTCGTGCACTTCCTGTTTGTATTTGGCGATATCAGCCGGATCTTCATCGGTTACCCAACCCGTATCCACAGCATTCATAAAAATACCGTCCTTCGCCAAATCGCTGGCCGAGGTGTGTACTAACATGTTGAGTGCCGCTTTGGCCATATTGGTATGTGGATGACGATCTTCCTTTCGGAACGTGTGGAACTTACCCTCCATGGCAGACACGTTCACAATGTGTTTTTTACCGGTGTAATCTTTACGCATTAAGGTCGAAAGGCGATTGCACAAAACAAATGGCGCAATGGAGTTGACTAATTGCACTTCCATCATTTCAACCGGGGTAACTTCGCCAATGCGGAGGCGCCAGCTGTTGGTTTTTCGTAAGTCGACCTGTTGCAGATCGGCATCCAGTTTACCTTCCGGAAAAACTTCTGCTACATCCAGTGAGTTGTCTATGCGATACGGAATTTGTGATAGTTGTGCCGAGGCTTTGATTCCCATCCCTGGTGTTTGACTGTTCCAGTTCACGGATAGCGCCTTCTGGTGTTCACCTTCCGGCTGATTGAAATAGTCAATTTCCTTTAAACATTCCTGGTGATGCGATAATAATTGCTGCACTTCGGCTGAATGTTCGTGGAACGAGCGGTTTTCGGCCGGCATTAAATGGGCATAGAAAGTTGAAGGACGACGAACCGTTTGGGCTGCGTTGTTGATCAGAATATCTAGGCGATGGTATTTTTGCTCGATGTAAGTGGCAAAAAGCTCCACGCTCGGAATGTGACGCAGGTCGAGCCCGTAAATGTGCAGACGGTCGCCCCAGTCGGCAAAATCTTTTTCTTTGGCAAAGCGAATGGCCGAGTCGGCCGGGAAGCGGGTTGTGGCTATTACGGTTGCTCCCGATCGTAACATCATGAGCGTAGCATGATAGCCAATCTTCAGGCGCGATCCGGTAATCAGGGCGATCTGTCCTGTCAGGTCGCAGGTCTGGAAACGCTTTTGATAATTCAGGTCGCCGCATTCGGTGCACATGGCATCGTAAAAATGGTGCACTTCGGTATATTTCTTTTTACAAACATAGCAGTTGTGCTCGCTGGTCAAAATGTGTTTGCCGGTGTTTTCCTGGGCTTCCTCCAATGCAATCTGCTCCGGTGCTTCGAATACACTGGCCAGACGGGCTGTACGGATGCTCGATGCAGCACGGGCCTTCCTGTTGATCTCCGAAAGTTCCTGTTTCTTCACTTTCTTTAAGCCTTTATTACGTTTCTTTCGCTCCTCCCGGTCGGGACGAGTAATTTGGCCGGCAGCTTTCATTAATTTAATGCGTTGCTCCTCACTTAAGTGAATAAGTTGGTCGCCGTTTTCCAGCAAATACTCTAATACCGAAATACAGTTTTCAACTTCCTCGGTTCCCGGAACCTGTTTCACCGTTTTGTCATTCTCCATCTTTACCATACATATTTGGCGCAAATGTAATTGAGTTTCTGACTTGTTGTACTTCTTTTGAAAAAATTGTGCGCGAGAAAAATAACACTGGATAATGTCAGGGAATTTATCGCTCTTGATGGCTTGTCTGTAATCTTGCATGTTCTGATGGAGGACCGACTACCCCGAGGAATGGAGCTGGAAAATAAATTCAATTGTTCTACCAATGACAGATATAATGACTGAAGGATAGATGGACTGAAGGATTTAAAGAGCTTCAAAATCCTTGCCCCTCGATGCAAGTTGACTCAAACTCCAGGTCTTAAATTCCAAATTTCAAAAGGGAGCAGGCAGGAACCTTGATCAGTCGCAGTGTTCAGTCCCAGTAACCAGCAACTTGAAACTTGAAACTCGAATAACTGAAGAATATGCCCCATTTATTTGGGGTAGATACTCGCTGTTTTATAAAAGGACTCTGGTACTTCAGCAGGAAGTGACCAAAAGCTGCGAAATGTCGGGAAAATATGTCTTTTTATTCGTTACCTTGGCCGCCTTTGAAAAAAGCAATATTGAATCCTGAATAAAATGACTATGAGTAAAAGAACGAAATTCCCAAGGGTATTTTGGGTCGCTAACGGAATTGAAGTGCTTGAGCGCTTTGCCTATTACGGCATTTATCTCAGTTTCGGTATTTACCTTGGAGAACTGGGTTTCTCCAAAGGCGACCTGGGAATCATTCAAAGTATCTTTTTGGCCCTGTCGTACCTGATGCCACTGTTCTCGGGAACTTTTGCCGATCGCTATGGCTTCAAAAAAATGCTGTTGATTTCTTATCTGGCATATCTGCCATCCATTTTGTTATTGATTTTGACCAAGTCATTTAACGGCATCGCCTTGTCGATGCTGACAATTGGTTTTGCTGCAGGTATATTCAAACCCCTGGTATCATCAACTGTTCGGGCAACCACCGATTCAACCAACAAGACGCTTGGCTTCGGAATTTTCTACCAGATGGTTAACATCGGTGCTTCCTTCGGGCCGATCATCATGGGCAAGCTTCGTGGCTGGTCATGGGATTACGTGTTTTATACTGCTGCTGCAACCATTGGTGTAATGTTCCTGATCACCTTGTTTTTCTACAAAGAACCTAAACGAGACCTGGAAGGTGTTACCTTGAAGCAGAAGTTTCGCGATATGGGAGAAGCGCTCTCCGATTTAAAATTTCTATTGTTCCTGGTTTTGCTGGGCGTATTCTTCTGGCTGCCGTTTTGGGCATTCTTCAATACCTTGGCAGTTTACATCAACGATTATATGAACACGAATGCCTTGTACGAATCTGTTCGTGGCGTGCTGGGAACTGCGGTTACTCAGTTTATTTCGAGCAACGATAGCGGGGTTTGGAAAATTAATGCCGAGGCAATTTCTCAAACCGGTTATGTAATCATCGTATTTCAATTAATGGTGTCTAAAGTCTTCGAAAAACGACCGGCTATTGGCTCGTTTATGTTCGGGCTTTTTGTTGCCGCAGTTTCTTTTGTGGTTTTAGCTATGTCGATAACTGTGTCGAACAACCTGGTATTCTTAGGTGTATTTTTATTTGCTGTTGGTGAAATGATTGCCTCACCACGTATTCAGGAATATATTATGTGGATTGCTCCGAAAGAGAAGGCTGGCCTTTACATGGGGACGAACTTTTTGGCAACCTTCGTTGGAGCGACCTTAAGTGGTAGTTATACCTGGTTAATGGGCTATTACGAGGAAGCCGGCAAACCGGAATATATCATGTACACCCTGGCTGCTCATATGTTGCTGGGTATTCTGGCCATATTTATTTTCTCTAAAACATTAGGCGATTTCAAAGAAAGAACAGAGTAAACTCCGACGGGAGTTTGTTATCTATAACCCGTTGTCCATAACGGAAAAAAGCCTCAACATGCGTTGAGGCTTTTATTTTTTTATTGGGTCTTCGTCATTTCAAATAAATGGGTGGCTTGTTCCCCCAGGAAGCCTGAGAATTGCACAGGCTTACCATCGATCTCAATGAACCCGCGTTCGGCCAGTTCGTAGTAAGCGTAGCTCCATGGAATCTGTCCTTTGGATCCGTCAGGTTTGATCACATCAACCTGTTCCGTTACAGCCTGTGTGGACGATTGTTGTAGCTTGCTGCCCTTTTGTCCTTCAATTTTATCTTTCATCGGGATACCGGCGGCTGCCAGTGCATCGCAAGTCGTTTTCAAGTCAGGCCATTCTTTTACATTCTGGTAATTAATAAATGCTGTAAAGTGGTTGACCGAATTACCGTGTAACAGCGTCCACGCTGCATACTGTGAAACCTCATTCAGTTTTTCAACGCTTTCCTGCATAGGAACTCCCCAAGGTCGGGCAAAATAATGGGTTAGTTCGCGAACCAGGTTTTTGACGGCCGACTCATCCAACTCTTCATTTTTGTGTAGCTCCAGTAGATCCAAACAGGCAATTTCGGAGAGGTGATAATGAGTGTTCTTTACATGTTCGTTAATCAAATCCTGCGCCCATTGTGGAAGTTCTCCCACCTCCAGCTGACTGACAAAAATCTTTGGAAACTGTTTGTCGGGGTGCTCAAAATGGACGGCATGAAGTTTCTTCTCTGTAAAATTGTAGTTTGAAACAGGTTTATACTGAAGGGCATCCAGAATGTGCCAGATTGCACCAATGCCATGTGGTTGCTTACCGGTTACCGTGTTGAAAGTTCGAAAAGCAATGTGGTCGTTAACGACTGTACCTCCTTTACTTTCGACCAGTTCGGCGTAAGTTTTTGCATAAGGCACGCGCTGAATATACTGTTGCCAAAGGGCATCCAATAATCGCGTGAGAATTTCTTTTGCATTCAATTTCATGATATCTGTTTTTGGATTAACTGTTTGTAGTTGTACGATGAAATTGGTCGATTAGTTGACAGTGATTGGGTGCATTCATCCAGCGCATGATAGCCTTGTCAGTGAATGACTAAAAATTGAAACATATTTGAAAGCAATAGTACAAGAATTACATCTTTCTGGACATATTTGATAGGTCTTGGTTTTCTTTTTGATTTACCTTTAATTCTAGTAATCAGTCAATTCCGTGTTTTTTTTATCAATTAAACATTAGAGCCATGAAAACACGTATCATTTTCTTTTTCTTCATGATACTCTCGTTGGGAGTATCAGCTCAATATCATGTTATGGAGCGTGATATTGAGGTTAGCCCCCCGGTATTCACCGGAGTACAACAGGATATTCAACCTGCTCAAAGTATTTCAATTGAGGGCTACATTGCTGACAATATTCAATATCCGAAGCAGGATTTGAAATTTAGGCAGGAAGGTACTGAGGTTATTCAGTTTACCGTTAAAACAGACGGAAGCCTGAGTGATTTTGAAGTGATTAATAGTGTATCATCTGAAATGGATGATGAAATTATCCGAATTTTAAGAACGACTGACGGCATGTGGAAACCCGGGCTTAATAATGACGGACCTGTAGCGATGCAACGTGAAGTAGCAGTAGCACTCAAAATTTCAGAGGACGGTAATCCTGAGCATCTGACCGATTTTACAGAAAAAGCCAGGTCGTATTTCATGAGAGGAAGCAAGTTACTTTACACCAAGAATCATCCTCGTCGGGCATTGTCTAATTTGAATACTGGAATCCGGTTTCTTCCGTATGATACCAATTTGTTGGTTATGAGAGGCTATGCACGTTATGCACTCGGTGATCGTGAAGGTGCTATTGCTGACTGGAAGATCGTGAAAGAAAAAACGGATATCGATAATCTCATGTTTGTAGCCGGGATCTATAACGAATTGGATGGCTACGCTGATTTAATTGAGGAAGTGCAGTAGAACAATAATTTGGGGTTTTGAATCCCGAATCAAACACCGCAAAGGCCTGTTCGTAAGAAGGTATTTGCGGTGTTTGTTTATTTTGATTTGTACTAATATTGTTGTTCGGTCATGTTTTGTTGTTTCTGGTGTACGTTGAATTTGATCCCATATTCCTCCAACTCGGTTAGAACCGGATTGTAAATCTCCGGTATTGTTGGAATGAAAAGTCCGGTTTGCTTAATTGCTCCCGAAAGTACTAGTTTGGCGGCGATGCCCAACGGAAGTCCGACCGTTTTTGCCATGGCTGTATTCACCTGATTTTCTCCGGTTACAACCAGCGAAAGATGTTTCTCCGTGACTGTTTTTGTACCCCTGTTCCGATAGGTGAATTTATGCCACATAACGGTCATATCTTTATCTGTTGGCGACAATTTCCATTTTTCTTTCAGCAGGTGTTCCAATACCTGTGCAGGTGTTCCACGTTCCAGCCCGATTGGCTCCGGATCGAAAATCCCCAGCCACTTTAATTTTGGAATGACTTCGGAATCCTGCGCAATGTTTTGGTCGTGAAAAAGCTTTGTTTCCACCGAGTCGCTTGGGTGGTAATATAAGAACGAGTTGGTGAAATCGCGTCGGCTCATCATGCTGAGGCCTTCCATCTGGTAACTGTCATCCGTCATGCCCAACTGTACTAAAACATTCCAGGCACGGCAAAATCCTGGTCGGCGAAGTGTTCCCCTATATATCGTTGGGATCCCCTGTAGTTGGTAGCGATCAATATACTTGAGCGAATCCCGGTTGGCATAGCCTTCAAAAGTTCCGAATCCCTGAATTTCAATTAGCTCAGTGCGTCGGAACACCCGGTTGTAAGGAATGTATTTATATTTCCCTTCCTGCCGAAATTTCACGGCCCCTTCCTGTCCGGCCAGCACAACATTACGTGGGTTCCAGGTGAGTTTATAATGCCATGGGTTGTCGTCTGATTCGGGAGCAACCAGGCCGCCGGTGAAAGACTCAAAGCCCAGAAGTTCCATTCCGGATGACTTGATAGAGTCGATCTCACGCATGGCAGACATATGATCAATGCCCGGATCGAGCCCCATTTCATTCAGGAAGAAAAGGCCTTGTTCTTTGATGTCGACTTCCAATGCTTTCATTTCTTCTTTTACATAGGACGGGGTTAGCAGGTTTTTTCGGTGCTTCAAACACAATTTGGCTACCAGTATATGAAACTTAGCAGGGAGCATTGAGATAACCAGATGGGCTTGTTGAATGGCCTTCTCACTGGCTTCCTCCTGAAGTATGTCAAAAGGGATGAGGTGGACCTCGGGGCCAATTCTATTTCTTACCGAAGAAGGGTCTAGATCCCCTACGGTTACTTCCCAGTCATTCACACTGGCATGTTTTAAGAGGTACCCGATCAAGCTCGAAGATGAGCGTCCTGCCCCGATAATCAGAATTCTTTTCATACACCTGCAGATTAAGCATTAGACATTAAAACGGATTCCTTGAGCCAGCGGTAATTCTGTACCAAAATTGATGGTATTGGTTTGGCGTCGCATATAAGCTTTCCAGGCATCCGAACCTGATTCGCGACCTCCGCCAGTCTCTTTTTCGCCACCAAAAGCTCCGCCGATCTCAGCACCCGATGTTCTGATGTTGATGTTGGCAATACCGCAATCGGAGCCCTCACAGGACAGAAAACGCTCCGTTTCCATCAGGTTTGTTGAAAATAGCGCTGAGGACAACCCTTGGGGAACGTTATTATGTAGGGCAATTGCTTCGTCCATCGTTTTGTATTTAATGAGGTAGAGCAGGGGAGCAAATGTTTCTTCCTGAACAATTGCGTAATGGTTTTCAACCTCGGCAATAGCAGGAACCACATAACAGCCAGATTCGTATCCGCTGCCTTCTTTAACGGTACCGCCGCATAATATTTCTCCTCCTTCTTCTTTTACCCTTGCCAGGGCATTCAGATAATTTTGTACGGCATTTTTGTCGATTAGCGGACCAACCAATGTTTGCGGATCGAGCGGATTGCCAATTGATATGCTTTTATAAACGGCCAGTAGCTTTTCTTTCAGTTGGTCGAAAACTGATTCGTGAACAATGATTCGCCGGGTGGATGTGCAACGCTGTCCGCAGGTGCCTACTGCTCCGAAAATAATGGCACGCATCGCCATTTCCAGGTCGGCAGTTGCTGTGACGATAATGGCATTGTTACCACCAAGTTCCAATATTGCTTTACCCAAACGAGCTCCAATAAGGGCACCGGCTTTTTTCCCGACCTTGGTCGATCCGGTAAATGAAATAAGCGGAATGTTTCGATCGCTAAAAAGTTCGTCCCCTAAATACTTTGAGCTGGTCGCAACCAGGTTGACCACTCCCTCGGGAACAGCATTGTCTTTTAAAACTTTGGCGATGATCTGATGGACGGCAATAGCACATAACAACACTTTGGAGGATGGCTTCCAAAGAACAACATCACCGCATATCAAAGCCAGCATGGTGTTCCACGACCAGACTGCAACTGGGAAGTTAAATGCCGAAACAATTCCTACAAGGCCCAACGGGTGGTACTGATCATACATTCGGTGCGACTTTCGTTCGCTGTGCATGGTAAATCCGTATAGTTGTCTCGATTGGCCAACTGCAAAATCACAGATGTCTATCATCTCCTGTACTTCGCCTAAACCTTCCTGCAGAATTTTGCCCATTTCGTAGGCAACCAACTTCCCGAGAGGTTCTTTGTATTTGCGCAATGCCAATCCGATTTGACGAACAACTTCACCACGAGCCGGAGCCGGAACTTTACGCCATTGAAGAAAGGCTGACTGGGCTTTGTTAACCACTTCCTTATAATCGTCGAGTGTAGCTTGTTTGACTTGGGCAATTAAGTGACCATCAGCAGG
>NZ_JBZQJF010000167.1:0-10471 GCF_059905295.1 Mangrovibacterium sp. | reverse complement strand
CGCAAACCCATCAACCGACCTATTGGATCGGACAATCTATCTACCATATCTTTTTGTTTATAACTTAAATGTGTAACCGAAAAGCTGTCAAAATGTTTTTGTCAGTTACATGAACCGACCAAATTTAAGAAAAAGAAGCTGCTCAATAGATTCGCATAGATTAAAATGAACAGAAATTCTGAAAAAGAACAGTCGATCTCCGAATTAACTTCCCCAGCTTTCGCGATCTAAACTGCGGTACTGAATAGCTTCGGAAATATGATGACTTTCAACTGAAGGGGAAGCTTCCAGATCGGCAATCGTGCGGGCTACACGCAAAATACGATCGTAGGCACGAGCAGAAAGTCCTAAACGCTCCATCGCGTTTTTTAGCAGCATATTACTGGTAGAATCAAGCTGTACATAATCTCGAATTTGGCGAGACGACATTTGTGCATTACAAAAAATACCATCCATTCCCCTGTACCGATCCGACTGAATCTTCCGAGCCTGTATTACCCGCTCACGAATTGCAGTACTATTCTCCGTCTCATTTAACTCTGATAGTTTTTTAAACGGTACCGGCACAACTTCCAGATGAATATCAATACGATCAAGCAATGGACCAGAAATTTTATTCAGATATTTCGGCACCATTCCCGGAGCACAAACGCACTCTTTTGTCGGGTGATTGTAATAACCACAAGGGCAGGGATTCATGGAAGCAACCAACATCAGGCTCGCCGGATATTCAACCGAAAATTTTGCCCGGGAGATCGTAATCTTGCGATCTTCCAAAGGTTGCCTCATCACTTCGAGCACCGTTCTTTTAAATTCCGGCAGTTCATCGAGAAACAAAACACCATTATGTGCCAACGAAATTTCTCCCGGTTGCGGATAAGTTCCACCTCCGACCAGTGCTACATCTGAAATTGTATGGTGGGGAGACCGGAACGGTCGCTCAGTCATTAAGGACGTATCTTTGTCAATACGGCCAACAACCGAGTGAATCTTCGTGGTTTCCAAAGCTTCGTGCAAAGTAAAAGGAGGTAAAATAGTAGGAATTCGTTTCGCCAACATGGTCTTTCCTGCACCGGGTGGACCTATCATAATCACATTATGACTTCCGGCGGCAGCAATTTCCAAAGCTCGCTTCACATTCTCTTGCCCTTTAACATCCGCAAAATCCAGATCCGAATGATTTAGCATTTTATAAAATTCCTCGCGCGTATCAACAATCGTTTGTTCCAATTCTTCTTCATCATTGAAAAAATCAACAACCTGCAAGATATTCTCTACACCATAGACTTTCAACTTGTCGACTACGGCTGCCTCGCGAGCATTTTGCCGGGGTAGAATGAGTCCTTCAAAACCTTCCTCTCTTGCTTTTATTGCAATCGGCAAAGCTCCTTTTAAAGGTTGAAGGGTACCGTCAAGAGACAGCTCCCCCATCAAAACAAAACGATCTAATTTTTCGGCTTTTATTTGTTCGGAAGCAGCCAAAACGGCGATTGCCAGGGGTAAATCGTACGACGATCCTTCTTTTCGTAAATCAGCCGGCGCCATGTTAATGATGATCTTCTGCCGCGGCCATTTATAGTTATTCAGCCGCAAAGCTGCTTCAATGCGCTGTTGACTTTCTTTGACTGCATTATCCGGCAACCCTACCAGTGAAAAACGAATCCCCTGTGAAACATCGGTTTCTATCGTTATTGTTGTAGCATCGATGCCATGAACAGCCGATGCAAAAGCTTTAATCATCATGATTTATTGGTTTTACGCAAGTTCTATTTATCTTATCTAAATTTACAGCTATTAGCAGTAAATCGCAAATTCATCAGTAAGAAGGTTTTTAGTATCTTTAATCATCATTCTTAAACCCAAATATGCCCATCAGAAAAGAGCTTTACGAGATTATTTTTGAGGCTGACACCCCAAAAGGAAAAGCATTCGACATCGGTTTATTACTCATCATCCTGGCCAGTATTATCCTGGTCATGCTGGAAAGTGTTCCCCGAATTAACCAACAATATGGTGAAACATTACATCTATTTGAATGGGTCATTACCATCATATTCAGTGTTGAATATGTGTTGCGCGTTGCTGTTGTAAACAAACCCTGGCGTTACATACTCAGCTTTTACGGCATCATCGATTTACTATCGGTACTACCGACATACCTCAGTTTGGTACTGGTCGGAAGTCACAGCTTAATGATTATTCGAGCCATTCGGTTACTGCGGGTTTTCCGGATCCTAAAATTAAGTCGTTATACGCAAGCCGGCAACAACCTGGGAAAAGCACTGTGGGCCAGCCGGGAGAAAATTTTTGTCTTCCTCTTTTTCGTTATCAACCTGGTCATTATAGTTGGTACGCTCATGTATCTGATTGAAGGCCCGGAGCATGGCTTCAAGAGTATCCCCTCAAGTATTTACTGGGCCATTGTAACAATGACGACTGTTGGCTATGGCGATATTTCTCCCCAGACGCCAGTTGGGCAACTAATGGCGAGTATGGTCATGATTATCGGTTATGCAATTATTGCTGTTCCAACAGGAATTGTCACCTCCGAGATTATTCGTGGAGCACGTAATACAAACACGCAGGTGTGTCCGCATTGTCTGCACGACCAGCATGACAATGATGCAGTCTATTGCAAGAAATGCGGCGGCAAGCTCAACGAAGATAACTAATGCCCGTACAAACAGATACAGAGCGATCTACCGAAAAGTTGATCCCGTTTTGAAAAGGCCTTCATGGTCTGGTGTGATTTTTGTATTTTTGCTGTTCAATCTAATATTGAAGAAACTATGATTGGAAAATTTTTCCATACTCCCAGAGCGAAGCAGTTCCATATTACAACCCGCTATTACGATGCGGAAAAGGAAGAGTTGAGAGACCGGGAAGAACGGATTAAATCGGAATTAGGAATGAATGAGAAAAAAGGTTGGGATCCCAATCACCGCGCAAATATTCGCGGAACATTCAGACAAAATATGGGCGGCTTTTCAAAGTCGGCATCAGATGCCAGACGCCGTTCAAACACACGTCTGATCTTTTTCATTCTGATTTTGACTTTAGCTGTTTACCTGTTTTTCAAATTTTAAAATAATTCTGTGTCAGATATTATTCAACTGCTTCCCGACTCGGTAGCAAACCAGATTGCAGCGGGCGAAGTTATTCAGCGCCCGGCTTCGGTTGTTAAAGAGCTGGTTGAAAATGCTATTGATGCCGGGGCTACACAAATTACAATCAACATTAAGGATGCAGGTCGCACACTTGTACAGGTAAGTGACAACGGTTGCGGCATGTCGGAAACCGATGCTCGCATGGCTTTTGAGAGGCATGCAACATCGAAAATCCGCGAAGCGAACGACCTGTTCAACATTCGCACCATGGGTTTTCGTGGCGAGGCACTGGCCTCGATTGCAGCTATTGCCGATGTTGAACTGCACACCAAACAACACGAGGTGGAGGTCGGTACTTTCATCAACATTGTGGGGTCGAAAGTTTTGAAACAGGAAGTAACCAGTTGTGCCAACGGAACAAATTTTCTGGTTAAAAACCTGTTCTATAACGTTCCGGCAAGACGAAAATTTCTGAAGTCAAATTCCACCGAGCTGAAACACATCATCAACGAGGTGCAGCGGGTTGCTTTGGCTAATCCGGAAATTGGCATCTCACTGATTCACAATCAGGATTCGATTTATGAGATGGCAGCCGGCGATAATATTCGTAAACGCGTTGCTGCAATCTTCGGGAAAAGCATTAACCAAAACCTGGTACCGGTAAACACAGAGACCAGCCTCGTGAACATCAAAGGCTTTGTGGGACAACCTAAGTATGCCCGCAAAACTTATGGCGAACAATTTTTCTTTGCCAATAACCGGTTCATGAAGCATCCGTTCTTCAACCGGGCAGTGATGCAGGCTTACGAAAAAATTTTGGCACCCGACAGTTACCCCGCTTATTTCCTGTACCTGGATGTTAACCCCGATTGTATCGACATCAACATCCACCCGACAAAAACAGAAATTAAGTTTGAGAATGAGTCGGCAATCTGGCAAATTATTCACGCCTCAGTACGCGAAGCCTTAGGCAAGTTCAATGTTATGCCATCGATTGATTTCGACCAGGCCGGCAGTATCGATATTCCGATTGCCCCAAAAAGCCGAGAAGGAATTGAAGCTCCGAAGATTGAAGTTGACCCAACCTACAATCCGTTTAATGTTGAAGTAAAATCGTATCCGGGCGGCACACGAGGTACAACAATTGGGAGCTACCCGAGTACGAGTAACAAACATGAGCAAGTACAGCATTGGGAAAAGCTTTACAGCGACTTCAACAAATCGGCAGATGAAGAAAGTGCTGATAATGAAGTGATCATTTCAACTTCAGCTCTTTCAAATAACGGAGAACAAGAGCAAACAACCGGCTTAACCATCCAGCAGGAAGAAGTCAATCCGGGACGCACTTGTTTTCAGTTTAAGAACAAATACATTCTCACTCCTGTCAAATCGGGATTGATGGTCATTGACCAAAAACGGGCACACGAGCGAATTCTGTTTGAAAACTTTATGGCTATGCTGGCCCAACAACAAATAGCCAGTCAGCAATTGCTGTTCCCGCATACCTTCGACCTGGAAGCATCGGATGCAGAACTGCTGCGCTCAGTCGTTCCCAATTTAAAATCCCTTGGTTTCGACATCAAAGAAAGTGACACAAACCACTTCATCATCAGTGGGATTCCTGGAATTCTGGAAAATGTCTCCCCCCTGGAAATTATTGAGAGTTTATTGGAAGACCTGAAAAATACGGCTGTTGATATGCACGAAAAAGCAAAAGAAAAGATTGCCGGATCACTGGCTGTGGCTTCGGCAATACCTTATGGTCATCTGCTAAGAAACGAAGAATTAAACCAATTGATTGATCAGTTGTTTGCATGTTCAACACCTAACTTCTCCCCATCCGGCAAGCAAGTGTTAACAATCATGCCGGTCGATCAGTTTGAAAAACTCTTAAAGTGACATTTTGACCTGTATTTATTTTCTTTGTAAGAATATAAACAGTTTGGCAAGGCTCTTGTGAGCCATCACCTAAATTTTGACTATGAATAACATGCGATCTCCATTTGCGAATACTCCCCCGGTTGTTAAAAACCTGGTAATTATTAATACGCTAATGCTACTGGCAACATGGGTACTGCAAACGCGCGGCGTTGATCTTACTCAAACACTCGGGTTGCATTATATTGGCTCGCCGGCATTTAAACCTTACCAGTTGGTTACGCATTTATTCATGCACGGAGGTTTCACCCATCTCTTGTTCAACATGTTCGCTTTATGGATGTTTGGTCGCGTTCTTGAAAATGTTTGGGGTCCCAAACGGTTTTTCATTTTCTACTTTATAACAGGACTAGGGGCAGCAGCCTTGCATCTTTTTGTGAATTACCTGGAATTTAGATCCATCGCCTCACAGATGAGTCCGGATAAAGTAACCATGGTCATGCAACAAGGTGTTGACATCTGGCGTCAAGGAAAAAACTACACTGATCCGTTGATGAGCCAACTGAATGCTCTTTTAAATGTGCCGACTGTTGGAGCATCGGGTGCTGTTTTTGGGGTTTTGGTGGGTTTTGGAATGTTATTCCCCAACACCATGCTGATGCTACTTTTCCCGCCCATCCCTATTAAAGCCAAATATGCCGTTATCGGGATGATTTTAATTGAAGTCTACTTTGGCTTCACCAACTCTGGTGGTAACATTGCTCACTTTGCCCACCTGGGAGGTGCTTTGTTTGGTTACTTGATGGTTAAATACTGGAATAAGAACAGTAAACATTTCTTCTAAAATGAATATTACAGACGAAATAAAGGAGTCGTTCAGAAAGGGCTCAGTACTCACTCGCCTCATCTACGTTAACATTGCCGTTTTTGTAGTACTTAGATTGATTAACGTTGTTTTCTTCCTGATGAATGAAAACTTCACCTTAATCAACTGGCTGGCACTTCCGGCTTCAAAAGATGCCCTTTTACAGCGCCCCTGGACGATTTTCACGTACATGTTTCTGCATTTCGAATTTCTGCATATCCTTTTCAACATCCTGTGGCTCTATTGGATGGGAAAAATTTTCCTGATTTATTTTGATGAAAAGAAACTGCTGGGTGTTTACATTCTTGGTGGTTTGTTTGGTGGTATTTTCTTCCTGCTGGGCTACAACCTGTTTCCGGCATTTGCCAGCAAAGTACCTTTTTCGCAATTACTTGGGGCATCAGCATCGGTATTGGCAATTATTGCTGCCGTAGCAACTTACGCCCCCAATCATCCGATTAACCTCATGTTTATCGGGCAGGTAAAAATGAAGCATGTTGCGCTATTTTCAATCATCATATACACCATCGGAATTGCAACATCGAACGCAGGCGGGAACCTGGCCCACCTTGGAGGTGCATTTTTGGGTTTTCTGTTTGTTTACCTCATGCGTAAAAATCACGACCTGACAGCTGTAATTACCCTGTTTACAGAAAAGCTGCAAACCTTGTTTAAGCCAAAGCAGCGCGTAAAGGTGACCTACAAAAAAGCTCCGAATTCAAATATGGATATGGAGTATAATCACCAAAAAAACCTGAAACAGGACGAAATTAACCGGGTTCTCGACAAGATCAGCAAATCGGGTTACGACTCATTGACCAAAGAAGAAAAAGAATTACTCTTTAAAATGGGAAAATAAGTACGATGGAGCATTGCTCCTGGTCGTTCTTATGCTGCTCAACAGGTTTCAGGGGTCGCTCAAGCCAATTCATATGCCGCTCAGCATCTTTCAGGGGTTGCTCTAGCTGATTCTTATGTTGCTCAGCATGTTTTGGAGGTCGCTCCGGGCAATTCAGGGGTCGCTCAGCAGAAATCGAGGGTTGCTCTGAATGAGCAACAGAAAAAAGAAAATGAAGTACAACCAAAATCAGTAATTAGATTCTGCTGGTTTTGTATTACAGTCGATCGAAAAACAAAGGATTTACCTCCAATCTTACCAGATTAAGTATAAATCAGTCTTTCAAGTTTATTAGAAAGGCCACCAGGAAGTCTTTAACAGGCATTGTCATGCTCTTTCCGCTTTTTAATGCGGAACCGCCGTCTGATAATTCGTTTCACCTCGCCTTTTTTCACTAACCGTTTCCCTGTTCGTCGTGCAGCAGCCAGGCTGGCATTCAGCTCGAAACCAAAAAGCAGGACCAGCGAAATCAGATATAGCAACAGAAGAACAACCAATAAAGCTCCGATAGAACCATACAACTTGTTATATTGGCTAAACCGCGTGATGTAGTAATTAAAGCCCAAAAGCACAATCACACTCAGGATAGTCGACATAGTTCCGCCAGCAGATATAAAGCGCCAGCGAATTTTTTTGGCAGGTGCCAGGTAAAACAAAAATGAATAGGCAAAAAAGAACAATGCAATAATTACAACCCATTTACCAATCGTCAACGAGTAATAGGCAAAAGCCCCACCAAGCAAGCTGTGGGCATACAGGTAATTAATTACGATTTGCCCAAGTATAATTAAACTGATGGCAATAGTGAGTAAAAAGGCCAAAATCATTAGCAGAACAACAGCCATTAACCGCTGCATGTACCATGGCCGGGTTTCGAAAATATGCAAGGAGGCATCGAAGGCATTCATCATGGATACCAGTCCATTGGTTGAGAAGATCATACCCATAAAAAAACCAAAGGAAAGCAAACCGCCTCGTGGCTGAGTTAGAATATCCCGAATTGTTTCGTCTACAGCCTCAAAAGTATGCATCGGCAAGACACCCTGAATCAGCGTAAAAAGCTCATCCTGGAAATGCTGAATAGGCACATACGGGATTAAGGTAAATAAGAAAATCGTAGTTGGGAAAATTGCCAGAAAAAAACTGAAAGCAATGGCTGAAGCCCTGGTTGTAATAGCTCCGTTTTCAATACTTCGATAGAAGAACAACATAACGTCGTAAAGTGGTACCCGGTCAAAGCCCGGCAAGGTCACTTTACGGGCACGAATCAACCAGCTTAAAAAAATACGCTTGAACCGATGTAACCGGTTGTTCATTCTTATTGTTTTTCAATTCTCAATTGATGGATTACCGGTTTTCCGTCTTCATTTTTCACAAAAAAAGACACCCTGTAGCCCCCTGTCGTTGTTGTTAGTTTACCAATGGCAAACTTGGAATCTTCCTTTCCACTCTGATGGATAATCGAAAACCCTGTTGGCTTATTCTGATTAAAAAAGTTGGCAACAATTTGCTGAGCCTGTGCCTTGCTGTAGACATCATCCTGATCCAGAACAAACAGTTCAATATTTTGGTTAAAATAGCTCGATAACGTAACCGCATTACCGGTCTTAAAGCTTAAAACCAGATCATCCGGAATTTGAGCCATCCCCAGCATTGTGCTGAATACAAAAGCCAGAATCACCAAGGTTATCTTTCTAAAATTCAGTTTCATTCTTCATCCAATTTGTACGGTTCGTACGGTCAAATTACAATAAATATAGTTTTCTTTTATAAATCACGCTGTTTTTTTAAAACAGAACATTTCTAAAGAAACATAAATTGTACCAAACGACCGAAAATCGTATTTTTAGATATTTAACTTTGTAAAGTTAACAAATTTCCAACGCGGTTACCCATGAAGATAAAGCTGGTTGTTATAGGCAAAACTGATAAAAAATATTTGAACGAAGGCATCGATTTATTTCAAAAGCGCATTCCTCATTACTTGCCCTTTGAATATCAAATCATTCCGGACATTAAAAATACCCGCAACTTGTCGGAAGACCAACAACGTGAGAAAGAAGGCGAATTAATTCTGGCTCAGCTGAAGCCTGGCGACGAGCTCATTTTACTGGATGAACGAGGAAAAGAGTTCCGGTCGGTTGATTTTGCCAATTACCTGGAAAAGAAAATGCTGGGAGGGCTTAAAACGCTGATTTTCTGTATTGGCGGCCCCTATGGATTTTCACAACAGGTTTACCAAGCAGCCTCTGGCAAAATCAGTTTATCGAAAATGACTTTCTCTCATCAAATGGTTCGGCTTATTTTTTGTGAACAACTCTACCGGGCATTAACCATCCTGAAAGGTGAACCCTATCATCACGAATAAAGCGCCAATATGAAGACCCTGCAAAAATATGCATTCCTGCTTCTGTCTGTTCTCCTGATTGTTTTCGGAGTTATTTCTGAAGAATTTGCGATTCAGAAAGATCGCAAGCAGTCCATTGAGCAAAAATTCGAACAAGTCTTTCAGGAAAGGTTAGATCTCCTGAATTTGAAGTTGGACGAAATATCGGAAACACTCGAGTCTCCCAATTTCGACGGCAATCTCGAAAATAGCTTCAAGGGTTTATTTCCTTTATACAAACAGGATGGATTGGGTTTTTTAATCACGCAGGGTAAAGAGCTTGTCTTTTGGTCGAGTAACCACTTCTCATTTGCCGGAATATACACCGAAGAGCATGCCTCAAAATTGGTATTTCTACCCAACGGGATTTTTTATCTCGACAAACGGCAAGCCGGGAACTATACAATTTATGGGCTCATCCACATCAAGGACAACTACTCCATTGAAAATGAATTCATTCAAAATAAATTCGACGAAGATTACGACATTCCGGCCAGCTACACAGTCAAAAGCATTCAAACAAATTTAGGAGTGCCGGTGCACGACAGCAACGGGACCTTTCTTTTTTCACTGGTTCCGGGCAACTCGGATCAGATAAGCAAACCAGCGCTTATTTTACCAATTATATTCTTCCTGTTGGGCCTGCTGTGTTTCCTGATTTTTGTCCGGCAAATCTTCAGATTCTATAAGCATGAACATTTCGTCCTGCGAATTTTAATCCTGGGCTTGGTATTGTTCGGCCTTTACTGGTTTCGAATTCTTTTTCACTTTCCCGGAATTTGCAAATTCTTTGACTTATTTGGCCCATCGCTTTATGCCTACTCAACCCTGCTCCCCTCGCTGGGCGACCTGTTGCTGTTTAGTATCCTGCTCTTTTTCTGGAGCTTCAACTTCGCCAAAGATTTTACACTCTCGCGGGTTCGTAAAGTAGCTGAATTGGTGGCTGCTTTCTCCTTTACACTCCTTTTCTACCTGGCCATCAACTTTTTGATTGAAAACCTCATTCGAAATTCCAGTTTCACCTTCCAGCTTAACCGCATCGACGATATCAACGAATACAGTATTATCGGCTACGTTATTATTGCCCTGCTATTCTTTTCTGCCTTTATCATCAACCTCCAGGTGGTGGAATACAGCGAGAAGTTCATCCGTCGCAAATTATTCTTCTACCTTCACTTAGTACTCATAATCATCTTCACAGCGCTGTGTATTTACACAAAAGCAACCATCGTTTATATCATCACCCTTCATTTAATCGCGAACCTATCGGTATTTATTCTCCAGAAGACACAGATAAAGCGATTTTCACTTTCGTTTATCATCTATTTTGTATCGCT
>NZ_JBZQJF010000166.1:0-10230 GCF_059905295.1 Mangrovibacterium sp. | reverse complement strand
CCAAACCATTGAACTGTTGGAACTAGCACTGGTACAGGCTGTCTTGGTCGGCCAGTTTAAATGGTGGCGGTCGAAATTCAAAAAATCCTTTGTTGAAAAGACGCCTAACTCTTCACCGCCCCACGGATCGATTGTGGCATATATATAAAATGTATCGCCATCCTTGATGATACACGGATCAGCAAAATAGCCATCAATAATTGGATTCGAGATTAATTGTGCTGGCTTCGAATTTTCTTTTTTTGCCGAACTGGTGCAGGCTGCCAGTGCAATTGCAATAACAAGTAATAAAATTGGTCGATTTATCTTCTTCATGGTTCGTTTTTTAGCTAAAGGTTCAACCTAAGTCTATCTCGGAATTCCAGTTCAGAATCGGATTTTAAAAGAGGTAGAGGCTCCGCCGCAAAGTTAACGGCGCGGGCCTCATCTCCAGACTTCGTATTCCTCCCACTCCAATATCGTTGTTTTTGATCTTTTGTTCTGGTTACCCGACAAAGAAATTAGAACAGACTTAAGGCATTTGCCCCCATGATTTATTAGGTTTGTCGCCCATTTCCAAAGTAATCTTAGCTCCCTTTTCCAGATCTTCCTGCGAAATTTTCCAGCTATTCAATTCCTCTCCATTCAACTTAGCAGACTGGATATAACTATTCTGAGGGCTATTGTTCTTCGTTTCAATTTCGATCGTCTTTCCACTGTAATAGTCCGGATTCAAATGAATGACTACTTTATCAAACAGCGGACTTCCCAATTCTAACTGTGGTTTTTCCAAACAGCCTCCGTCCATCGAGAACAAGCCAAGTTTCATTAAAACGGACAATGATCCCATCAGCCCCTGATCTTCATCTCCATTAAAGCCTCGTTGCGGGCTAATCCCCTCGTAAACCGTTTCAACAACTTTGCGGGACCAATACTGCGTTAACCATGGCTGACCGAAATAATTAAAAATAAAGGCTGTTTGGATTGACGGCTGATTGCCATAGTTTATTGGAACCCGATTGTACTCCGGATGGTGTTCCACATCGTGCGACGTGCCAATTGTGAAGCCTTGCTTTTCAGCTTCTTCGAAAGATTGATTCAATTTGGCAGCTGCCTTTTCATTACCCCCCATGAGTTCGGCCAAACCTTCCAGATCATGTGGCACAAACCAAGTCGATTGAGCGCCGTTCGATTCAATAAAGCCGTGTTCATGTTCATAGGGGTCGAAGTCGGGTTTCCAGTTTCCGGCAACATCTTTGGGGCGCATCCAGCCGCTTTGTGGATCGTAAACATTCCGGTAATTTTGGCTACGCTTTAAAAAATACTGATAGTCCTCTTCATGTCCGAGCTTGTTCGCTAATTGCGCCAGGCACCAATCCTGATAGCTGTATTCCAGGGTAAGGCTCGCGCCATCCTGATGGAGGCCAAAATCTCCATCAGGAATAGGATAAGGGACATAGCCATTATCAATATAATATTTCAATCCTCCCCCCAAACTCGTATTGTGTTCATAACCTGCTTTCTCCATGATTCCTCCAGGCATATGATCCTTTTTCAATGCCTGATATATGACATCCAGGCTATCCTTTATTAATCCTTTTTGAATCGCACTTACAATGAAAGGGGTTGCAGTAGCGCCGGTCATGACATATGTATAATTTCCCCCTGAAGGGCCACGGGGTACTAACCCGCCATCCCGGTAGTACTGCATCAGCGAGTTTGTGAAATCGACCATCATCTCCGGATAAACCAATCCCCAAAGTGTGTTGATTGTCCACTGGGCTCCCCAGAATGCATCTGAATTATATTGATTAAAGAGTGGCTTCCCATTATGATCCAATGGGATTTGACCTATTCTGAAATGGTTACCGGTATTGTCCGGATATGCGCCATTCACATCACTGATCGTTCGACGGCCCTGAAGTGCATGCCACAGATCCGTATAAAATCGTTTTTGTTGTTCCGTAGTTCCTCCTTTCACTTCGATGCGTGAAAGCAGCTTATTCCATACATTTCTGGATTCCTTTACAATTTGGTCAAAATTCCATCCCGGAATCTCTGCTTTTAAGTTCTCTGCTGCATTTTCAACGGAGGTATAGGAAATGGCGACTTTCATGAGAAGTTCTTTACTCTTTGAAAGATCGATTTTGACCAAGTAATTTTTACTGTTCTCATCCTGAACAATGGCTTGAACCGGCTCGCTTAACTCAATATGAAAGAATACAGTGCAATCTTTCGGTCTACGCATGGTTGGAGCGTTTACAGTTTTTCCGTCCAACGTGTATTCGTTTGTTTGCTTTAGCTCCCCATCTTTCATCAAGCTTGGACCCAGTAAGCCATTTAAGTTAAGCAACAGAGCTGCATTATCCTTAGCCGGAAATGTATATCGATGAAATCCAACTCGTTTTGAAGAGGTTATTTCGGCTTTGATCTGATAACGATCCAACTCAACAGACTGGTAACCGGGGCTCACAATCTCCTTTTCATGACTAAAGGGTGAGGCATAATCACTAAAAATAGTTGCTTTTTCGTCAGCCTTAAACGTCACAGGCATTACGGAAATACCAGCTAACTGCCAGGCATGGACATGACTAAACCCTTTAATGGTATCCGTATTATACCGGTAGCCACTTCCCCAGGCACCTCCTGTTTGAGTATCAGGACTTAAATTAACCATTCCAAACGGGCGACATGCGGAAGTAAAGAAAAACCAGCGAGAATTGGCACTATCGACTGTTGGAACCACCAAATCAACCGGACTTTGGGTCTCTGCAGAATTGAGCGTTGAACAGGAGCTAAATGTGATGCAGATGCCAGAAAGAAGTAGAAATAATTGCGATTGGATATAGCGAGTGAACTTCATGCTTATGGGTTTGGGTTAGGAATTCAAGATCGGAAGAATGAAAAAAAGAATAACAGGCAAGATTGCCTGTTATTCTGTAATATATGTTAGTATTCCGGATTTTGCCACATCACACTGGTATCGTCATAACGATCCATTTCTGCTTGCGGTATAGCAAAAACTGCACGGAAAGATTGTACATTACTGGAATATCGGCCATTTCCTTCGTCTGTTTCATCAAAGAAATTAGACATTACAGGAATAAAGTCTCCCCAACGTACCAAATCGAACCAGCGCAAACCTTCGTACATAAACTCGACTCTGCGCTCTTGTTTAATCGCAGTCAGTAAAGAAGCTTCTGATGCAGTCTGCAATGAAGTCAGGTCATCCAATTTAGCTCGTTCTCTCACATCATTCACATAGCCTACAGCTTCTGATGTAGGTCCTTCAGTGGCATTGATAGCCTCAGCATACATCAACAGAACATCTGAATAACGGATGATTGGCAAATTGTTTGCCCAATCGGTACCCGATTGTGGTTGATATTGGTGACGACTGTATTTGGTACACCAGGTATAACCTGCAGCACCAGTACCTGTAATCTGGTCTGAAGTGGCAATCGTCTGACGGTAGTCCCCGGATTCATACGCACTAACCAAATCTGTTGAAACCTGCATTGCTGAACTTGCCCCACGCAAAGCATAGCCTTCATCTCCCGTATAACCTTCCGGCATACAAGATTCGCTGAAACCCTGACCTTCTCCGGTTAGTCCACCAATATATTGAACCTCCCAAACACGATCCTTTGTAACATCATTATCATAGGCATCTGTGAAACAATCCTCATAGTTTTCAGCCAATGAATAGATACCGGAATTTATAACTGCCTCAAGATAAGGTTTTGCATTGGCTGGCTCATCCATAAACATATACAGTCGTCCCAAAGCAGCATCAGCAGCATATTGGGTGATTCTCCCAGCATCATCGGCACTCCACTCTTCAGGAAGAAGAGCAATTGCAGCCTTGTAATCACTTACAGCCTGTGCAAAGGTTTCAGCTTGCGTTGAACGGGCAATAGCATAGGTTTCTGCAGTTGTATATTCAGCATCAACAATCAAAGGAACGCCACCAAAGAATTTTCCTAAGTTGTCGTAAGCCCAGGCACGCAGAGCATAAGCTTCACCTTTTATATCCGCTTTGGTAGCTTCATCATCAAAGGCAACGTCATCAATACGAATCAGAATACTATTACAACGAGTGATGATCACATACATGCTTTCCCAAATATTGGTCAAACATGTACTGTTTGAATTATCGGTAAAAATCTCGGCTCCATCAGAATATAAGTTTGTATTAACTGAATTGGAATCATCACTACGAGCAATAAGGAAATGCAAGTACCCGGTATCTCCATCAAAAACATCCTGCTGCGCTGCATAAACAGCTGAAATAGCCAGCTGAAAATCGGATTGAGAGGTATAGAACGTAGTTGTCGTGTAAAGAGACTCCGGGTCGGGATTAAGGAAATCACTACAACTAGAGAGTAACGACCCCGAAATAGCTAGAATAAATAGCCCAATTATTTTTGATATATTTTTCATCTTGAACATGATTAGGGGTTAGTTAGAAAATTAAATTGACACCTAAAGTAAATCTTCTGCTAAGAGGATAGGTACTGTAATCAACACCAAGCTGTGTAGTTCCGTTACCATAACTACTAGTTTCAGGCGTATAACCTGGATAATTACTGAAGGTGTAAACATTATCAACAGAACCGTATATCTTCAATCCTTGTATCTTTGTATTTTTCAACAGGTTAGCAGGCATATTATAGCTTAAAGTTATATTCTTTATTCTGACGTATGTTGCACTATAAACACGTGAGTTTGTATCATCGGCCCAGTTATAAAAGTTCTGTGTTTTGCCATCCCATGACATATCGATACCATGAGCTTCAGCATATTCTGTTGGAATAGCAGACTGTAAATATTCAGGTTTATAGCATCTAACCCAGCGGGCATATGATGTACGTCCATAATATCCGGCATCAATATGACGAGCACCAAGGAAGTAAATCTCACCACCACTCTGACCTTGCAACAAAACACTCAAGTCAAAATTCTTATACGAGAACCGGTTGGTTAACCCCCAGGTAAACTTAGGCAAGTTACTTCCGTAAGGAACAAAATCTTCTGCGTTAATATTACCGTCTTTATTGGTATCCACATATTTGAAGTTACCTTCTTCCTCACCTGACAAAATCGGCACTAAAGCGTTTCCATTGGCATCGAAGTCACTTGGTGACAAAAAGCCATCGGTTGGTAAAACATAGAATTGGGAAACCTGTCCGCCAACCTTTGTAATAAACTGTCCACCATTGATCGAAGAAATGATTTGAGTGGTATTTTCACCCATGGCAAGCACCTCATTACTATTGTGCGACAAATTCAAATTCGTATCCCACTTAAATTTCTTATCAACGTTATGAGAGGTTAGATCAACTTCCCAACCTGAGTTGCGGATTTTACCAATATTGGTCAAAGTTGAACCAAAACCTGTAGTGTATGGAATAGGCACATCAAACAGCAAGTTTGTTGTGATATTTCTATAGTAGTCAAAATTAAACTGCAGACGGTTTTTGAACGCTGATAAATCAAACCCAATATCCGTTGATTTTGTCTCTTCCCACTTCAAATCAGGATTCGAGACATTAGAAGCAGCAGCACCCAGTTGCTTGCTCTCACCATAAGCAGAATAATAGGTTCCCAATTGCGACATATATTCATAATCACCAATACGGTCATTACCGGATGTTCCATATGATGCACGAAGCTTCAACAGGTTAACCCATGCTACATCTTGCATAAATCCTTCCTCATTAAGTTTCCATCCTGCAGAGAAAGAAGGGAATGTACCCCATTTGGCATCGGTACCAAAACGAGAAGATCCATCATGACGTACACTGGCAGTAAAGAGGTATTTCTCCATGAAATTATAACTTAAACGACCAAAGAAGGAAGCAGTCGAATAGGTTGTTCTTTCAGTAGATGCTGTTACCGCAGTTGAAGCCTGGTTCAATGTTGTTACAGTTTCGTACGGCCATCCCGAAGCCTCCAGGTTAGCAATATAGTATTCTTGCTTTTCAGCACTTTGTCCTGCCAGAATATTTAAATGGTGATTTCCAAACTGCTTATCAAATGTCACTGTATTCTGGAACACTTTATCGTTTGTGCGTGATGCATAGCTATTACCCGCTGATTTGTAGGCACTTCTGTTTACTGATGCCGGTTGGAAATAATCGTAAGTTATTCCATCATAACTTCTGCTATACTGCATTTTATAGGTCAACGATGGTAATATTTTCCACTCGCCCCACAAAGCCGCTTGCAAGCGTGTCGTCTTCGTATCATCAGTTGTTTCTTTCAACTGAGCCAACGGATCAATCCAGGTAGCTCCCCAGTCATCAGAAGTTTCGGTTGATACAGGAACACCGGTATAATTATTCTCGGCTGTTCTTATCGTCATTCCCGGAGACACCAGCGGAGACATCATCAAGGCATGGTGAGTAGGTGAATCTTTACCTTGACGGTCACCTAAGTTGGCACTTCCCAAACTTTGGTCAGACTCTGAAAATGACATATTCGTTCCAACTTTGAAATTGTCAGTAATATTCAAAGATCCATTCAAACGAATATTGTAACGATCAAAATCGGTTGCCTTAATAATACCTTCCTGATTCATGTAACCAATTGACATGAAAACATTTCCCATATCTCCGCTCGCTGATGCTGAAGCTTCGTAATTCTGAATCGGAGCAGTACGTAAAACTTCACTCTGCCAATCGGTAAAATCAGTTGTTGTACTCCAGAAAGTCGGGATTTGCATTGCACTAGGTCTGGAAGACATCGGATCACTCATCGAGCCTCCGGAGCGAATATAATCTGCATTTCTCAAATACATATTATAGGCAACCCACTCAGGACCATTCATCAAATCAAGCTTTTTCTCCGGAGTCTGCAAGCCATAATAAGCATCAAATGTAATGGCTGGTTTGCCTGAACCGGTTTTAGTTTGAATAAGGATTACCCCGTTTGCACCACGTGAACCATAGATTGAAGTTGCAGAAGCATCCTTCAATACTTGAATTGTCGCAATATCTGAAGGATTAACACCATTCATATCGTCGCGAGGAACACCATCAATTACATACAAAGGGCTACTGCTTCCGTTAATTGTATTGACACCACGAATTCGGATTGTCAAATCCTGTCCCGGGATACCACCACCGGTTGCTTGTGCATTAACACCTGCCAGCTGACCTTGAAATGCTTCACTTACCGTAGAAACAGGTCTGGCTTCCAATGCTTCATTCGTAATTTTAGAAATTGAACTGGTCAAATTCGACTTTTTCACAGTACCATAACCGATGGCCACAACTTCGTCGAGACCAATTGTACTGGATTTCAAAGTCACGTTCACCTGACTTTGACCAGTGTATGCCACTTCTGAAGATTCCATACCTACAAACGAAAAGATAAGGATTGGGTTTTCCCCGGAAACATCGATAGAGAATTTACCATCGAAATCAGTTATGGTTCCCTGTGTGGTTCCTTTCAACACAACAGTTGCTCCCGGAACAGGGCTGCCACTTTCATCAACAACAATACCCTGAACCTTTGTAGGTTGTTGGAAGACGTAATTTTTAGCATCACCGTTTTCATTATCCGGACTCAAAATAATCTGGCGGTCTTTAATGTCATATTTCACATTTTCACCCCGAAAGATTTCGTCCAGAACTTCAGTAATATTACTTTCATTTGCGTTTACGTCAACGCGTCGGTCAACATCAATAAACTTACTACTGTATAAGAAAAAATAGTCACTGCTTTTTTCAATTTGCATCAATACATCCTTGACTGTTGTATTGCGCATATTGACCGAAATACGGGCGGTTTGAGAATAGGAGTCAATTGCCAACACCTGCCCAACCAGGAGTAACAAAAATAGAATAGTTAGTTTCATACATCTCAAAAGTTTGATGACCATAGGATAATATGATCCCCGGCCAAACCGTTTACGATTTTTTTCCATAGTTTTGTAATGGTTTGAATTAAACAATTTTTTATTCCAAAGTTGTAATCATTTCAACCTTAAGGGAGGATGTGCCAGCATCTTCCCTTGTTGATTTTTAGAAAGCTCTATTTCAATACATAATCCTGTTTTGATATTTGATATTTAGTTTTAATAACTCTTCCATTTGAATTAATTTCTTCTTTTTTCAATTTTAACCCCGATGCCTGCGTCAGGTATTCCAACACTTGCTCAATGGTTTCTTGTTGAACAGTCATCGTAAAGGTATAATCCTTCAATTTATGATCGGGATCAACAATTTTGATATCCGCGTCGTACCAGCGATTCAAACGAGTGACAATTTCAGAGAGCGGATCATCTCTAAAGATGAGTTTACCGTCTTTCCACGAGGTAAATTTGTCGGTATCAATATTTTTTTTCTGAATGACCCCATCTTTCTTGTTTAGTAAAATCTGTTGCAAGGGCTTCAAATCAATCTCTTCAGCTTTGCCTTTCGGCGTAAAACTTACTTTTCCCTCTTCCAACACCACCGAATAGGTATCATCGGCTGTGTAACTCGATACATTGAAACGGGTTCCTGTTACGGTTACGGTTCCTTCGGGAGTTTGAACATGAAAAGGATGTTTTTTATCCGACTTCACATGGAAATAAGCTTCACCTACAAGAAATACTTCCCGGTTCTTTTCTGAAAATTTAGCCGGATACTTCAATGTTGTACCTGCATTTTGCCATACTTCGGTACCATCAGGCAAGGTAGTTTTCATCTTCGAACCCATTGGTGTTTCCAGGGTACAAAAGCTATCCTTCGAAAAAATGGAGTTGGAAACAACTTGCCACACCGAGAAAAGTAACAAGGGAATAAATAAAACAGCCGCAACTTTGTAAGCATAGATATACAAGCGCTTAGCCATTGGCCGTTTTGAAGGCTGCTCTATATTAATTCTATGGTGAATCGAATCCAGCATCTGACCCAGTTCATCTTCCGCAATTTCGTTTCTGAACGATGGTGTGTTGCTCCAGTAGTCGACTAGCAGGGGCTGTAATTTTTCGCGATATTCTTCCGATTTGAAAATCGCGGTAACCTCCTCAAGTTCTTTAGCCGAACACTGATCGTTCAGGTATTTATTGATGAGCAAGCCTATATTTTCTGATTTATTCATTCATTTCACATTTAAAGAACAACCGCCAAATACCAGGTATTTTTTGTCGAAGTTCAATGGTATTACGAAGAAGTACATGGTACCCCCCAAGAAAAAATCAGAAAATTTCAGTTTTTATTAAAAAAAACAAAAGTCTAGAAGAAAAGTGCTGAAAACAAGAGTGTTCCAAAACTACCGGAACTTAATTTTTTTCGCACGGTTTTAAGGGCCAGGTTGATATGGTTTTCAACTGTTTTACTGGTGATCCCCAACTTATCAGCAATTTCGGCATGGCTTAATCCCTCTTCCCTGCTCATGCGGAAAATACGTTGTCGCTGTTCCGGAAATTCAGCAACAATTTGCTCAATGGTATCACTCAACTCATGATAATCAGCCAGGTTTTCCACATCACCCGTATTTTCGGAAAAATGAAGCTTTAAATAGGCCTGGTATTTCTCGCTTTTCAAACGAAGGCGAATCAGGTCAATAGAAATGTTGTAGGATATTTTAAACAGATAAGCTTTCAACGATTGATCACTCTTTAGCTGTTCTCTTGAATTCCAGAGCTTCAGAAAAGTTTCCTGGACTATCTCTTTGGAATCTTCGTGGTTTTTAAGAATTGAAAATGCAAAACCATAGAGCCGCTGACTATAGGCCTTATAAACTAAATCGAAAGATTGCATATCTCCTTTTTGCAACCGTTCTACCTGTTTGTCAGCTAATCCTAGGTTTATTTTATTATTCATTCCCACCACAATTGGGCATAAAACTAAGAAAATAATCTTAGATAAATGACTTTCGTCAAGAAACTGTTTGCGCAAACACTGCTCAATAACGCTTTTTCCACCAATTCTTCAGGCGTTCCAGAATTTTCAGTTCCGAAGCATTATTTTGTGGTACGTAAAAACGTTCAGCCTTCAATTGTTCGGGCAAGAAATCCTGTTCAGCAAAATTCCCCTCATAAGCATGGGCATATTTGTACTCTTTGCCATAGCCCAATTCTTTCATCAGCTTGGTTGGTGCATTTCGAATATGCAAGGGGACCGATAAATCGCCGGTACGCTGAACGATTTGCAACGCTTTGTTGATCGCTTCGTAGGCCGAATTACTTTTAGGCGAAGTAGCCAGGTAAATGGCGCATTCCGACAAAATAATCCGCGACTCAGGATGTCCAATTTG
>NZ_JBZQJF010000165.1:0-5360 GCF_059905295.1 Mangrovibacterium sp. | reverse complement strand
TTAACCGGGGATTCGCAAAGAAGACGCAGAGGGATGGATTAACGATTGAGTGACCAGCAAGCCACAACAGTCCCTGACTGATACAAAGGTAATTATGCCCGCAACTTGAAACTTGGAACTCAGAAGAGACTTTAAGAAAAAAGACTGCCGCGAGCGACAGTCTTCAGTAATCTATCAGTATCGTTGGGCTTTCTATAGCCCTTTTTTATCCAGGATGCTTTCGATTTCGTCCATCACTTTGTTCATCGCTTCAATTGCTTTTTCAAAAGGCTCGGCAGTTGTCATATCAACGCCGGCTTTTTTCAGCAAATCAATCGGGTAATCAGAGCTACCAGCCGAAAGGAAAGCCATATAATTTTTCAGCGCTTCTTTATCGCCACTCATCACTTTTTCGGCCAGCGAAATTGATGCGGTAAATGAAGTGCTGTATTGGTAAACATAGTAGTTATAGTAGAAGTGTGGAATATAAGCCCACTCCATGTTGATATAATCGTTGACATAGCAAATGCCTTGGTCGTGTCCATAATAGCGTTTCACAATGTCACTGTAGATTTTAGAGAACGAGTCGCCGGTGAGGGGCTTGCCTTGCTCAGCTTCTTCGTGAATTTTCAATTCAAATTCGGCAAACTGGGTTTGACGGAACAAAGTGCCGCGGAAACCATCCAACCAGTTCATTAACAAGGAAAGTTTTACATCGTCGTCTTTCACGTTGTTGATCATGTAATTGAAAAGCAATACCTCGTTGAATGTTGAGGCAACTTCGGCAACAAAGATGGCATAATCAGAGGTTGGGTAGGGTTGGTTTTTATTGCTGAAATAGCTTTGCATGGTGTGTCCCAACTCATGTGCGAGGGTGCTTACATCGTCGTAAAGATCGTTGTAGTTCAGCAGGATGTAGGGATGTCCTTCGTAAAATGCCCCGTTGGAATAAGCACCTGTTACTTTGCCGGGAGTCGGGTAAACGTCGATCCAGCGTTCTTTAATTGCTTTCTCAACGGTTGAGGTATATTCTTTCCCCAGAGGTTTCAGTGCTTTCAGAACCAACTTTGTACCTTCTTCATAAGGGTAGGTCAGGTCAACATTCTTGACTACCGGAGCATAAAGGTCCAGGTATTTCAGGGTGTCAACACCAAGCATCCGCTTTTTGATCTCCAGGTAACGGTGGAAAGCCGGCAGGTTCTTATTAACATTATCAATCAGTGCGTGGTATACTTCAACCGGGATGTTGTTCGGGTATAGAGCGGCCTCGAGCGAAGAATCGTAATGACGGGCCTGGGCACGGAAAATATCCGATTTTACATTACCACTCAGCATTTCGCCGTAGCTGGCTTTAAATTTTGCAAAGTTGTTCCAGTAGGCATTAAATACAATTTCCCGATCGGCACGGTTCGCCGAGGCTCTGAAACGGCTGTATTCCGAGCTGGTAACATTCACCTTCTCACCATCGGATAAGGTTACTTCGGGGGCGGGCATTTCAGCATTGCGGAAGGTGTTATAAACTGATGATGCTGTTCCGGTGATATTCCCGCTCAAAGCCATGATCCGTTCTTCTTTCTCGCTCAGTGAGTGTGCCTTGGTACGGAACATATTGGCCAGTGGCATGCGATAAACCTCCAGGCGAGGATCCTGTTTGATGAAACTTTCAACAGTTGCCCAGTCCGACTCGAGGATCTCCGGCTCAATGAATGCAGCTTTTGCACCGAATGTAGAAAACAGATGACGGAGCTCCTGTTGCATACCATTGTATTTTGAGTTGCGGGTATCCAGGTCCGCATTCATACTGGCGTAAATGTAGAGTTTGGACGCTTCCATCGACAAGTTGCTGTTGAACTGCAGGACTTTCAGCAGGTTTTCAGGCGATTTCATGATCGTGCCTTTGAAGGCTTCAACTGTGTCCAGTTTTTTCGATACATCTTCCATGGCTGAGCGCCAGGCTTCGTCTGAAGCATAAATATCGGTCAGCTTCCATTTGTACTTGTCGTCAATTTCTTCCCGGTTACGCTGTTGTGCAACCGTCGTCAGGCTGAACAACAAGAGCAGAATGGCAAACAGGCTTGTTTTTCGCATGTTCATATTTTTCATAGAGAGTCCGTTTTGTTCTTTTGGATAAGTATTCAATTTGTCAATTCATTACAGTATTGTTAAAAAAATAAGTTTAGCCAAGTGTTCCCGTTTCTGCGAACACGAGATGTTCAAGCTTTCAATTCCCAAATTTGTTTATTTTTATCGCAATCGAATAAACCTGTAAACAATGAAGAAATTAGTTCTAATGCTGGCGCTGTCCCTTTATATTACCGTGGTTTCAGCGCAAAGTGCAAAGCAGATTACCGGAATTTGGTGGAATGAAGAAAAAACGTCGAAAATTGAAGTGGTTGAACAGGATGGCCGGTACATTGGGAAGATTATTTACCTGATTCCGGAAAAATATGAAAACGGGCAAGCACCGAAAGACAACAAGAACCCGGATGAAAAACTACGCGATCGTTCATTGGTTGGCATTCAGATCTTGCAAGGACTTCAGTTTAATGCTGACGATAAAGAATGGCAGAACGGACAGATCTACGATCCGAAATCGGGAAAGACCTACGATTGTTATGCCTGGTTTGATGATTCGAACGACAAGCTTTTTCTGAAAGGCTATGTGGCCGGTGTTAGATGGTTGGGCCGTTCAACCGAATGGACCCGAACAACATTAAACTAGGCTGAAACCTGAACGTCGAAACCGGCTGCTTTTACCTGGTCGGCAATTTGGTTCAATTCATCACTGCTGATCTTTTCAAGGCTTTGAGCAGGTGTGTCCCGTGCAATGGTGTAAATCATCACCTGCCCGGGATTTATTTTTTTCAAGGCCGCCAGCCAGGCTTCCAACTCATCAGCAGAGGTATTGTCAATTTTTTCACCTTTGTACTCACCCCGCACAAACAGCGTTTGGATGATTGCTGATTTCCCGAAACGAGCGAGCTGCTCAATGACTTCATTCAAATTAAAACGGCCTAGCGGGCAGTCGAGCAATTCGACCGTTTTCGCAATCGCTGAGTCAAGCTTCAGAATATTATCGTCGACTTTCAGCAAAGCCTCGAAAACCGACTTTTTATGGAGCATGGTTGAGTTTGAGAGCACTGCTACCCGGCAGTCGGGTGCATAAGCATTGCGCAGACGAATAGTGTCGTCGATAATTCCATCGAAATGGGGGTGAAGCGTTGGTTCACCATTTCCTGCAAAGGTTATTACATCGGGCAATTCACCGGCTTCCTGCATCTTTTTCAACTGCTCTTCCAGTCGTTCAGCGACATCCTGACGAGTGGGAAGCACTGCTTTGTGTTCCCGCTTACGGGGAGTCCAGCCACACTCGCAATAAATACAGTCGAAGGAACAAATCTTCGAGTCGGTGGGCAACAGGTTAACACCGAGTGAAACACCCAAACGGCGGCTTTTTACAGGGCCGAAAATAATTTTGTCGAAAAGAAAAGTAGCCATTTTAATTGCTTTGCAGCAAAAGTACAGATTAGCCTGAATTATTCAACACATCTTTTTAACGAACCCGCCTTGGCTTGCTATTCGATACGATATCTTTGAGTGTTGTTTGTCACAATTGTCACGCATCAGCTTCGTTGCTAAATCCTTGAAATAGGTAATAATGTCAGCGGATTCAGAAGCCTTGAATCTGCATAAAACTGGTGGCATGAATAATCCGGGTTAAACCAGTTTTTTCAGCCGGCTATCCGCTTTCAAGCGGAAGTTGGCGTAGTCGATGCCGGTAATGATCACCAGCCCCGGACGCTTGCCGGTCGCTATTATTCCGGCTTCCATTAAGTTGAAAGCTTTGGCTGCCTTGGCCGTAAACAACTCGATTAGGTCGGGCAGTGAACTGTTGGGCAGGTTTTCCTGGATTGCTTTAAGAAAGTTGAAGGTGGCTTTGGGATCGTTGGTATTGTTGGGGATGAAATCCCGAAAAGGTTGCAACTCCGGTAATTTTTCTAGAATTTCGGCCGTGCTTCCGTATTGCCAAAGTTGGATGAAAGCCGGGCAAATCAAGCCGCTGTGAAACTCCATTGCAGCTTGCTCGCGAAGTTCATCTTTGGTTGCAATAAGTTGAAGGATTGTTCCGTCGCTGGCAACATCAACAATTCCTTTGGGCAATACCGATCCATCAGCAGGGATGACAAAGTGGGCTGAGAATTTCATTCTTTGTCCTTGTCTTGCTTCTTAATAACTTCCAGGTTCTTTTTCTCTTTGGATGCTTCAATCTGGAGGTTCAGCTTTTCTACTACTTTTTCATAAACCTTCTCGTAAAGCTTTGGTCGCGACGAGTAAAAAATAATATTTTCAGTCAGGAGGGAATCAGTCAGATGGTATTTATCCAGGATACCCTGGTACACTTCCTTCGACTCGATCTTGATGCTGTCGGCATTGGCATAGCGATGGCGTGTCGACATGGCTTCACCCACGTGGATATCGTAGAGGATATCAGCCATTTGTTTTTGGCTAAGCAGATTGTCCGGTTTGGGATAGCCCTTCTGCTTACAGGAACTTGCTGCTGCTAAAAGGATCACGATCAAAATCGGGAAGATGTTCTTCATGAGTTGCACATTAATTTGTGTTGCCAAAGTTAAAGTTTCAGCTTTCAAGTTGCAAGTGTTAATTCCGGACAAGGAGATTCCCGAATTTACCCATCTCGGAGAGGATTGTTTCTTCATTAATTAAGCGTAAAATTAAGTTGAATTTAACTTGTTGATCGGGCGATATTCTGTATTTTTGAGGCTGTTATCGGTTCCGCGACTGCCTTGGTAGTCCGGATGAAAAGGGAATCCGGTGTAAAACCGGAGCTGTCCCCGCAGCTGTAAGCCCGCAAAAAGATTTCGGAAATTTAAAGCCACTGTTTAGAGCCCTTCTGCCATAGGGACGGACGGGAAGGCATCCGAAATTGGGTGAGCCAGAAGACCTGCCGGTGATTCGAAGTTTTCGGGGTAAAGACGCTGCCATTCTAGGCGCATCCCTGGCTTCATTCGCTCCTGCTTTCTGCCAATTGTTGGGAGCAATGTAACTGTTAAAAGCTGTAGGTCAGGGGCCACAGCTTTTTTTTATCCGTTTTTAGTTGGGGAGTCTGCTTCTTTCTTTTCAGAACTGTTAGAAAAAAGAAAGGAGAACCGCTGTCCTCCTTTTCTCAACTAACCAAAACCTATCTCTATGAAAAAAATCTAACTATATCTAATTGCTTTTTGTATGATACAAATGTAGCTCACATTCCTGTTAACGACTGCCAAGTGGTGTTAAATAGTGTTGTAATTGATGTTTGGGGGGCACCGACAATTCAGACAAGTATAAACAGCTTTGATTTGGGCTGATTATGCGCCCTGTTC
>NZ_JBZQJF010000164.1:0-6247 GCF_059905295.1 Mangrovibacterium sp. | reverse complement strand
GTGTAACGCGATCTCATGAGCTCCAAAGCTGTTTCTGCATCCCTTTTTCCGGAGATAATAGGCAGACAACAGTCGTTTTTGTCTTTTTGTGAGCCACAAGGGCATAAATTAGTCATCGGATCAATGGATTTTCAGGTGATTAGATTGCTGGATTTTCAGATTATTCAATTTTTGACTTGTTCAATTGCTCGTTGTAATGGGCAATCTTCAGTCACTTCCTGACCGGTTCTGTAGGCCTTTAGAAGTTGTACCGACTGTTGTGCCAATTCTCTGCGAACGGCCCGTCGTTCGCCCTTTATACGAGCAATCTTCATGTGATCGTAAGCTGTTGTTTGATGCCGCATCCAGGCAATAACGGCTTTGGCAGCCCGCTCTTCCAGTGGTATCATTTGTGTTCGTGCAACGGTTCCGCTGCCAACAGGTACCGCATGCTTGGTAATTGCTTTGGCCATGCGTTGTGCCAGCTCCTGGTAACTGGAATGAAAGTCCAGGTATTGCACAACTGCGTCCAGAAAATCGACTTCATAGGCTTCCTGCTTTTTTTCGCGACGTTTGAGGTCGGCAGCTCTTTTTCGTTGGTAATCATCAGTTGTTCTAAGGGCCGATACGGTTTGTTGAGCCTCTTTAATCGTCTCTGCAGGAGCCCATACGCCTTTCGAAATGGTTTTACGCCCCTTTTTATATTGCACCCGCCAGTATTTCTTTTGTGCCGTTACCTTGCGGGTTATACCTGCATCGCCTGCCGGTAAAAAACTCCACCCGGCAGGGGGTGTTACGGGCATTCCATATTCATTCAACAGCTGACCGTTTTTGCCGGGTGTTACTACCTGTATCAACTCGTCTTTTCGAATCATTTTTCCTTTCTTTTAACGCCGCGAATAGCTTCTTCTGTCCAGGGATCGTCAGGCCAGGCGTGCTTCGGATACCGGCGTTTCAATTCCTTCTTTACTTCAAAGTAAGTATTGTCCCAAAAGCTGCGAAGATCCGATGTTACCTGCACTGGCTTAAATCCGGGCGATAACAAATGCATCAACACGCCAAGCTTTCCACCGTTCAATTTTGGGGTATCTGCCAGTCCAAAAACTTCCTGCAGGCGAACGGCCAGTACCGGTGGTGCTCCGTTGGGCTGATACTGTAATTTGATGGATGATCCACTCGGAACTTTAATCCTTGCCGGAGCCAATTCGTTTAAGGCCGATTGTAACTCCGGACTCAAACTGTACTGTAAAACCTGTAACAAGTCGATCTTCTTCAGATCGTCGGCCTTGCGGATATTTTGCAGGTATGGTGCCAGCCATTCCCCGTTGGTATGCAGTAATTCGGTGGTTGAAACATCGGGCCAGCCCATTGCCGGGTTCCATTTGCGTAAGCTCAACACCCTGTTTTGCCATTGCGTAACCTCCTCGTTGAAATTCAACAGGTGCTCACCGTCTTTTTTGATGGCCTCCGAAATAGCTTGCTGCAGCAGTTCAGGATCAGGATCGGGCAAAGGCTTCGATTGCAATACAATGCTGCCAATACGTAGCTCCGCAACCGCATTAAGCGTTCCCCGTTTGCTATCCCAGTTAATCAGCTCCCTGTTCTTCACTAACGGAGCCAAATCGGTCGGGTTTAAGGGCGATGCCAGGAAAATGGTTCCCATCCCCTCGCGGGCATTCAGGTGAGCTACCGCCAGCCACGACTCGTAAGCCAAATCATCTTTATGACCAGCCATGGCAATGCTGCCGTTAGCCAGCTGAAATTGTGCATTATTGCCTACACGTGCACAGGCAATGCGCTCCGGATACGCATAAACCAACAGTAAACCTGTTTCATACGGATCAACAGGATCGTTACTGATTTTACAGCCGATAATTTGCCGGTAAGAATCAGCTACCTGATCGATTCGCTTCATCTTTTTCGATAAACGGTTCTCTGCCCGTTGTTTTCGCAAGGCTTCAATACGCAGGTTAATATCAATCCCGGCTTCTTTGCCCAGTGGATCGCGTTCTTCCAGCAAAGCTGCCAAATCGGTGGCCAGGGCAACATTTCCTTCCTGCTTGGCCATTACCAGCATGTGCGCAATACGGGGATGACAAGGCAAACGATGCAGCTCTTTTCCTAAGGCTGTGATTTTTCCACCTTCCAGGGCATCCAAACTGTGCAAAAGTTCCGAAGCCTGTATCACTGCCCCTTTGGGCGGCGGACTTAACCACGACAATTGATTGGGATCAGCAATGCCCCACTGTGCTAAGTCGAGCACCAGGTCAGCCAGGTCGGCTTCCATGATTTCGGGAGTGCGGTGTTCCGACAGTTGTTCGTGCGAAGCTTTCGACCACATGCGGTAACAAACGCCCGGGCCAAGACGTCCGGCACGTCCGGCACGCTGATCGGCCGAATCTTTCGATATATTAACCGTTTCCAGCCGCGATAAACCGGAACGCGGATCAAAGCGTGACGTTCGGGAGTACCCACAATCCACAACCACCTTTACACCTTCAATGGTTAAGCTGGTTTCGGCAATTGAAGTAGCCAGAATTATCTTGCGAACGCCGCGCGAACTGGGGAATATAGCCGCCAGCTGTTTATTTTTGGGAAGCATTCCGTAAAGGGGATGAATCTCCACCGGAAGCTTTTCGCCTTTCAATAGCTGCTCGCATTTCCGAATCTCTGCCTCCCCGGGAAGGAATGCCAAAATATCACCGTCCTGTTGGCGTACCGCTTTCAAAATCGTTTGCGCAGCCAGTTCGGGCAACATCCGCACATCATTTTCGCCGGTATACAGGATATCAACCGGAAACTGCCGTCCTTCACTTTGCACAACCGAAGATTGTAGCAATTCTGATAACTGTGGCAAGTTCAAGGTAGCCGACATCACCACTAGCCTTAAATCAGGACGCAGGATTTGCTGTGCTTCGCGACAAAGAGCCAGTGCTACATCGGCAAAGATGCTTCGTTCATGAAATTCATCGAAAATAACTGCACCAACACCCTCCAGCGAGTTGTCGCTATGAAGCATGCGGGTCAGAATTCCTTCAGTAACCACCTCTATGCGGGTGTTTTTACCTACGCGGTTCTCAAAACGGATGCGGTAACCAACAGTCTGCCCCACCTCTTCGCCCAATAGCGAAGCCATGCGTTCGGCAATACTGCGTGCTGCCAGCCGTCGTGGTTCCAGCATAATGATCTTCTGCCCTTCCAGCTCCTTCAATTGCAGTAAATCCAGCGGAACAATCGTACTCTTACCGGCCCCGGGTGGCGCATTCACAATCAAGGTATTTTCGCGGTGTAGCTTTCCCCGAATTTCGTCAAGAATGGCTACAACAGGCAGATCTATATTTTGGATGTTAAAAGTCAAAATGAATCAAATTTGATTGAAAACCTGCTTCCATTGCAAAAGCAGACTGCAAAAATAGGAAAAGCACGCTAAGATCGGGGTAGAATTCCCAACAAGGCATCAGATTCCCGATTAAGATTGAACGAACGATTGTGAATCATTGGAAAAATTCAACAATAAATACCAGATTAAAACGCACCGAATGCCACAATGAGATTATTCGGGGAATGGGCCGTATTTCATTCCCCTGCTTACCCAAAACAGGAGATGTAATATGGGATCGATTCAACAGGGAATCATGCAGTATTCCGATTTTGGGGAAATCGGTCGTAATGAATGGTTAAAATCGTTTAAAATACGCACGAATTGTTATTGGACCAACATCTGGTAATGCCTAATCATTTACATGCCATTGGATATTGAATAATTCCGGGATAAATGATTTGGACGGTTTACGGGATGCGCACGGGTCGAACGATGCACACGATGCACACGATGTACACGTAGAGACGCACGGCCGTGCGTCTCTACAACCCACCATACAACCACCATACAACCCACCATACAATCCACCCAACGGAATCAATTTCATCGTTTTTGGCAGGTTTTAAATCGGCGGTCAATTCAAAAATTGATGATTATATCGATGAATTTGGATTGGCGATTCCAAAATATAACCCGAACAACCATTTTTTCAACCGATTTTCCACAACCATAAAATCTCGCGGCAGCAAGGGGGAAAAGCCTCAAATGAACACAAAAGATCAGGAATGCGTCATTGCGATCCGGCGTTGACGGAGAAGCAATCTATCCCCTTAAGAGATTGCTTCGTCCTGCGTCCTCGCAATGACGCTCCCACATCCCTACCGACTTGATTCCCCGCTACCGTGCGAAATCTTCTACGAGGTAATTAGCCACCACACCATACAATCCCGCGGCAGCAAGGGGGAAAAGCCTCAAATGAACACAAAAGACCAGGAATGCGTCATTGCGATCCGGCGTTGACGGAGAAGCAATCTATCCCCTTATGAGATTGCTTCGTCCTGCGTCCTCGCAATGACGCTCCCACATCCCTACCGACTTGATTCCCCGCTACCGTGCGAAATCTTCTGCGAGGTAATTAGTCACCACACAATAAAACCGCCCGTAGTACCCCCTGTTACAATCGCTCTACAATATGTTTTTTAGCATGTTTAAGTGGATTTCTCATTCGTCGCTTGCAATTTTTATTGTTAATTGCCGTAACTTGTTTTTCAACAGGAAGTAATAGGTCTAATTAAATTAGTACGAGCAAAAAAAGCAAGTTGGCCAAGCTGTATCTATGCTTGCCGGCAAACGTTTTCGAAATAAACCTCTTCGGCACCGCTTGACCGAATATCCAACAAAGCGATTATTACGTCTGACAGACCAGATAGGAATCAGCTGCTTTTTCCAGTGGGATGCAGCCTATTGAAAACTTAATTCAAGACAAATGATTTGCTTTTACCCGATCGAACAAAATTCGGTCGACTGCCCTTGTTACGTCAATTTTTGGGCATTTCGACCTCAAAATAGCCTAAAAAGGGCTTCTGCTGAACAATATCCATCGTTTTCAAACAAGAGATGCCGCATCTCTTGTTTACAATGGCGCATTGTAAATAAGAGAAACGGTATATCAAATAAGAGATGCGCTTTATCAAACAGGAGATGCGCTTTTGTAAATAAGAGATGGAGCATTGTAGGTTGGAGAAATCATTTTTCAAACAAGAAATACGTCATTGTAGATTGGAGAAATCATTTTTCAAACAGGAGATGCCGCATTGTAAATAAGAAAAACGTCCTTGTAAACCATATAACCCGTTTTACAGATCGTATATCCGGCCTTCACGGTAAGAGCTGTCCCTTTGTTCAGCCGGAAACCCGCATTACCAAGCAAACGACAGCTCATCCAAATAGATTTTCCTCTTTTCCTTTGATCCTAACAGGGTTCTTAGCCTATCCAACAGCAACTGTTGTTTTAATACCTATCATATTTATCACTTCAAAAATCAGAAGTTATGCATAAAGTTCTAATAAACTTCAGTACGAATCGCCTCACCGATTCGGAATTGATTGTACTAGCCAGTGGGGTTTGTAGTAAAATGACTAATAACCCGAACTTCCCCACTCCATCGCCTGCTTTGGATACAGTGCAAACAGCGGTGGATGATTTCCTAACCGCAGAGGAAAAGTCACAAACCGGATCACACGAAGATGTGGCTATTAAAAACCAGAAACGTAAGGTATTGGAGAAATACCTGCACGATCTGGCTGTGTATGTGAACCTCACAGCCAATGGCGACGAAGCCATCCTGCTAAGCAGTGGTTTCGAGCTGGCCAAAAAGGCTGAGCCAAGAGGTCCGCTACCTGCACCCGAAGGGCTGAAAGTAAAACCAGGCCGTTCAAAAGGTTCGATCGATATGAGTTGTAACCGCGTAGCCGGAGCCAGCAGTTATGGTTTCGAATACCGCCAGCTCAACACCGAAACAGAAACCGCATGGGTACGGGTAGATTCTACCAAACACCAGGTTCTCGTTAGCGGATTAACCAGTGGCAGCAAATACGCCTTTCGCGCAGTTGCCATTGGCACAAATCCCGAACGCAACTGGAGCGACGAAGTAAACAGCTTCGTACTTTAAACCGCTCCGGTCTATGTAACACAGGGAGAAAAACAACAGTGAACAGGTTTTAACGGCTCAACCGGCAAAACCAATCAAAAAAGGGAGGTGTAAGCTTCCCTTTTTTCTAAAAGTCTTTTTCAAGATCCGTTGAAGGGGATCGATTCTGCTCCAATAAATTTCCGCAAGCCTTACCAGGCGGGTTTTCATCTTTGGCTTGCCCCAAAGACGAAACAGAAAACGCAAGGCTGATTTTTATCTTCAGGTATCAGCTCCTGAAAGCTAAGTTCAGCCG
>NZ_JBZQJF010000163.1:0-17008 GCF_059905295.1 Mangrovibacterium sp. | reverse complement strand
GTCTTCTCATTACTTTCTTTCCCCCAATTATTCCAACCTTCAGGTTTGATCTGTTTATCCAACCGGCAGTTCAGGTACACGACATTGGAATACGGGCGCCATGGACGGCCCAGGTAGAAGGTATTCGCATCAGCATTACCGGTAATGTTACAATTCAGAAATACAAAACCATATTTATTTGTTTCTTTCGTGGACGCTGCCGTCACATAACCGGCTGTTTTGCAAAACAGTTCACAATTATCGAACACTGCAATAGACCAGCCAAAAATGAAATCAACAGTTCCTTCAATATAGCAATTTTTGTAATACTGCCGACTTCGGTCACCCTGAGGATAGAGGGTGTCCTGATTTCCCAGAAACCGGCAATTGTTGAAGATGATCTTATCGCCGGTTATACGAACTGCTACAGCCTGCCCAACCGGACCGGCGGTATTTTCGAAAGTGATATTCTCGGCTTTAAAATCATCAGCAAAGATGAAGAAACCGGAAGAACCAGTTGTTCCTTTTTCCTCTCCGAAAACATTCTTCTTTTGGGCGTAATCATCGTAAGTGATGATGGTTTTCATTTTATCTTCACCAATGAAAGTTACCTTCCGTTTACTCACCGGTAACACTAATTTCTCCTTGTATGTACCGTTTTTAATGAAAATGACCGTTTCATTTTTCCGAAAATCAGGAACAGCATTAATTGCTTCCTGAATGGTTTTAAAGTCACCTTCGCCGGATTGATCAACAATAAAATCAGCATTCGAAGCTTGCCCTTTGGCAAAAAAACAAGCCATTAATGCAAATAAAATTAACTGTAGCTTTTTCATAGTAGGGATATATTCTCTTTATTTTTCAATTCTTCTTATTCGTTTTCAACTAATTCGTTTAAATAAACCTCCAGGTTTGTATACTTTCCCGACAACTTGTATGCTGAACCATCAGCAGCATCGCCCGAGTTTAATCCTTTTTTTACCTCCCATGCATCCGGCATTCCATCGCCATCCGAATCTTTGGGTGCCGGTTTTGACTTCAATTCAGGATAACCGCCAACATCGGTTTGCGAATCGATAATTCCTGGCAAATTCCCTTTGGATCCGCGGTAAGTTGCAGTTCCGTTTTTAACTTCTTTCACGATTCGCTGATCAACAATGTCGCGCACGAAACTATCGCCACTCTTGTTCAATACGGAAACGAAAGCATTTTCGGCAGTCTCCTGCTTGATCGGGCAAAACGGAAACGGCTGATCAGACTTTACCTCTCCCAACACGGCCCCTTCATCCAGATCAACACCTCCATTCCAGTTATCCTTTGTTACCTGTTTATTACCGTACATGTAGTTATCGGCAATGTAAAATCTACCAAAAGGCAGATCCTCTTGAGCACGGAAAACATTGAAAATACGATGAGCAATTTTCGCAGGCGTTGCTGGTCCAGGTTTGTAATAGTTAGCCACCATATTTTGTTCCGCCTTTTCGCCGGCATAGGTACTGTTTACATACCAGTTATAGATGACATTATTGCGAAAATCGACTAAATCGGTCCAGGGCACATTGTAACGCGAACCGTTGAATCGAGGATTTCGGCTTGAATTGTGGGCAAACAGGTTATGGTGAAAGCTCACCTGCTCGCCACCCCATATGCCGCCATATCCGTGATCTCCTTTATGGTGGACTGAACTATTCAAAGCTTCGGAAATGATACACCACTGAACCGTAGCCTGGTGCATTTCGTAAAGCGAAGCACATTCGTCGGTTGCCCAGCTAAAACTGCAATGATCGATCAAAATATTTTTCTGCTTTCGAATTGTCATTGCATCTCCTTCGACCTTATTTTCATCCCCTAACCGGAAGCGCATGTAACGGACAATGGCATTACTGGCATCAATGACAACCGGGTAGCCGCCAACGCAAATTCCGTCTCCCGGAGCTGTTTGTCCGGCCAAGGTAAAATCGCCGGAATGGACCCGTAGCTCCGATTTCAGAAAAATAGTTCCGGAAACATCGAATACAATCGTTCGCGGTCCTTTTGCATCAAGTGCAGCACGCAGACTCCCATCGCCCGAATCATTCAGGTTAGTCACGGCAATTACTTTTCCTCCACGTCCTCCGGTGGTAAATTTTCCGTAGCCTTCCGCTCCCGGAAAAGCAATTTGTTTGTCCGTTGATTTTTCAGGAATCCAATTTGCAGCCTGTGTTGCACTACCGAGCAACAAAATTACAATCGCTGCACAAAGACGATACAAAATCTGATTCATTTTATTGTTTGTTAGTTGACGGTAAAGGTACGCTTACCACACAAAGTCAGGGGGCGTCATTTTGATACAACAAGGGGGATAAAATGACAAAGACGCTAAAAGCCAAAGAGCTAACAGCGTCCTTGCATCAGGACCAGCGAAACTTCAATTTCGAGTCTATTTATCCTTCAAAACCCGGTCCAGAAACTTTTCAATGTATATGACAGTCTCGTCATACCAAGGTCTAACTAACCAAAAAGCATGGTATCTTGTATTGAAAGTGTGTCTCTCGTTGTAAATCCCCCAGTAGTTCATCATTGCAGTCAACTCATTCATTCCGGCTGTGAAACGTGGATGCGGACTGGTCAGAAAAAGTACAGGTGGCATCTTCTCATTGGCCCAGAAAATCGGTGATGCTTCCTTCCAGCGATCCGGACGTTGGTAAAAATCACCTTCCAACCAACGAACATCATAAGAGTCCGGCTTTCGCTCACTATTCAACGACCAGGGAGCCATAAAGTCAATCACACCATCCATATCAACGACAGCCTGTATCGAAGTTGAAAAACCTTCGTTCCCCTGATTTCCTTCAAATTTTTCCACATCCCCGGTAAAACCGACCAGTGAGGCAATCTGACCTCCGGAAGAAGACCCTCCGATGGCAATTTTGTCGGGATCGATATTGAGTTTTTCAGCATTAGCCCGCAAATAGCGAATAGCTGACTTAACGTTATAAATCGCAGCCGGATAAGTTGCCTCAAGCACCAACTGATATTCAACCGTTATAGCCACATAACCTTTCGACGCCAGATAAGCCGCAATAGGGGCCTGATTATCTTTACTTCCGGTTACCCAAGCCCCACCATGTACCAAAACAACAGCGGGATATTTACCTGCCTTCTTTGGACTGAAGATATCCATATGCAAATCACGTTTGCCAAAACGGGTTTTCTCTAAAGTAGTGTAAACAACATCATGCGCAACATTCACATTATCGCCAACAACAACTTTCGCCGGCTCTACATACGGATAAGTTTTTTTAAACTTCTGCCAGGTACTATAAATCGTAAAACTGGTATCGCGTGGAATTGCAGGATTCCAGGTTTGCGCCTGCACTCCGGGTAACAAGATCGACAGAAAAAATAGTGTGATTAAGATTTTATTCATAATTCCAACTTTAGTTTTTGGGAGTAGTCATTTTTTATTCACCAATCAAAACTACAAAAGAATAGTCAACAGAACCGTTGACCAAATATCACAATCAAGGGGACGAATTGTCGCTCCTGCTTCAAGATTAGTCAGAAACTTATATTTATGGCTCAAATTAAGGAGCAGAAGGGACATTACATCCAGGCAGGATGCGGAATCTATAAGCAAAGAAAGGACTGCGATTATGTCCGCAGCCCTTTCGGAACCTATAAATTAGTCCATTAATAATTTGGGTTTTGAACCAGGTTTGGATTGTTTGTTATTTGAATGTCAGGGATTGGATAAAGACCTCTCCATCCATCTGTTATCGGATCTTCGACTTGTTGTTTATAGAACCAGGTACTTGTAAAGTAAGTTCCAAAACGGATCATGTCAGCCCGGCGTTTTCCTTCCCAAATCAATTCACATGCTCTTTCTTTATCAATGTCTTGCAAGGTCAAACTTGTTAAAGCAACACAATGGCTTCTTTCGCGAACTTGGTTTACAAGGCTTAATGCGGTAGATGCATCCTGTCCCAGGCGGGTCAGGGCCTCTGCTTTCATTAGCAAGACGTTCGAATAACGGTCTACGACATAGTCATTATCCGCATTATAGCTTGTAAAAGTGGCACCGACCGGTGAATACTTCAACACTTTATACCCCTCATTGTCTGCAATTGCCATACGGGTGGGTTCAACCAATGTGATTAAATCCAATTGAACACCTTTCGAATCGACAAGCGGAGTCACACCATCCAAATAGAATTGGGGACCATATTCCAACAATTTCAGCCGGTCATCCCCTGCTTCATAACGTTTCAAGGCTGTATCATCAAAACAATAACCATTTGCAGGGCCGAAGCCTAACCCATATTTTTCCTGGTCGAGGGCGGGCTGAGCATACAAGATAAACTGGTTACCACCCACTCCTTTGGCTGGGTCAACCGAAATAGCCGTGATCACTTCCGAATTATTTTCATTAGTCGATAAGAAACAATCTCCAACACTAGGCTGCAACGAATAGGCGCCTGTGTTAATAACATTGTCGCACATTGTAACGCAATCGCTATAATGCTCGGTTCCCGAATAAACTTCGGCATTCAAATAGACTTCAGCCAAAGCTGTATAGACCGATTCTTTTGTCAACCGAGGGTAATAAGAGTCTCTATCAACCGATGTAACCGATGGTAGATCGGCGGCAGCGGCAGTAAATTCGTCAACGACAAATTGATAAACTTCTTCACGCGAATTTGTGCTGGGCAGATTGGTTGCTTCAACTCTTGCATCGGTAAAAATTGGCACATTACCCCAGAAATCCATGGCACGCATATACCCAAAAGCTCTCAGAGCCCGAACTTCTGCAATCATAGCCTTTAAGTCATCAGCATTAGGTGACGATTCCAAACTTGCCAAAACAGCGTTTGCAGCACCAATTTCCTTAAAAATAGTATTCCATGCGGTAACCATTCGCCCGTTGCTTGAAGTACAATTGTGAGTCATTACCTCATCAACACCCTGATCATACCAGCCGCCACTTGCTTTACCCGGGCAGAAAAATTCATCAGTTCCGTATTCGGTGAAACGCCAGCCATCGCCACCGGCTGAATGTAAATTGCCGAGAAGGCTATATACCCCAACCACCGAAGAAAGGGCCTCAGTTTCATTCTGATAATATGTTGTTGGCGAAAGTTTGCCATAAGTAACTTCATCCAGATCTGTGCATGAAGCATAAAACAAGCTTACACAAGTTAAAGCTATTAATATTTTGTATGTTTTCATTTTCAATTATTATTTAGAATGACACATTAATTCCAAGCGTAAATGTTCTTGCTTTGGGATAACTCAAATAATCGATGCCCAGAGGTGCAGTTCCTGTACTTGATATTTCCGAGTTTACTTCTGGATCAAGCCCGGAATAGCCTGTCAAGCAGAACAGGTTCTGCCCGGATACATAAACTTTTGCATTTGACAGGAATGTATTCGTTGTATTGAAATCATAACCTAAGGTCAGGTTATCCAACCGTAGAAATGAGCCATCTTCGATAAACCGCGACGAATATACTTTTGCCTGGCTACGATTTACGCCACTTGTGACCGCTTCCTTAAATACATTACGCCCCGGCAAATTGCTCAGGTAGGCCTGATTGTTTCGCGTACCATTGTAGATGTCGTTGCCTACAGTTCCATGGAAGTTCATGGCCAGCGACCAATTCTTGTAACTAAAGTTCGATGCAAAACCGAAGCTTAAATCGGGTTGTGCACAACCAATTACTTCACTGGCACCATCATTGGCGTATTGCTCTAATCCATCGGCATCGAAACCAATAAATTTCTTACCGTAGAAAGTTCCCAAAGGTTGGCCAGGCGTAATCAACTGAGCATAAGTGCCCGACAATCCTTGACCTTGACAAGGAGCGGCCTGCATGTCCTTGCCAACCCATTTGTCGTTCGTCAAACTTAACACCTTGTTGGCGTTGTGGCTAACATTAAAATTAGCAGTCCATTTGAAGTTTCGAGAACGAATCAAATCGGCATTTATACTTAATTCGACTCCTGTATTGCGAACGGCTCCCACATTTGCGATTTGTTTTGAAATATAGGACGGAGAGGGAACGTCAATGGAAAGCAATAGATCAGAAGTCTTTTTGTAGTACCAGTCTAAGCTCCCCTGAACACGTCCTTTAAAAATTCCAAAGTCGAGACCTAAATCTGTCTGAGCAGTTTCTTCCCATTTCAAATCCGGATTAGCATACTGCGATGGCATTACAATGGTGATTTTTGAACCGCCTACGATATAACCGCTACTGCTCGCACTTAGCGTACTTAATGAATTGTAGTTTCCAATTTCCTGACTACCGGTTACACCATAACTGGCGCGGAATTTCAGATCGGACACAAAATTGCTTCTGTAGAATTTTTCCTTGGAAATTCGCCATGAAAAAGCAGCTGACGGGAAGAGCCCCCATTTGTGAGCACTACCAAACCGGCTCGAACCATCGCGACGAAGAGTGGCTGTAAACAAGTATCGGTCGTCATAGTTATAATTTGCACGGCCATACATGGAGATCAATTTATTCTCTTCAGCATAGCTTGTCGGAATTCCGATCGATGTTGCTGCCTGTATGCTGTACCATTTAAATACGTCGGAAAGGAAACCGGAAGCACTTTGATTAAAGCCCTCGTTGTAGAAGTATTGGTATGAATAACCGGCCATTGCATTAATCCCGTGTTTCCCAAACTTCTGATTATACTTCAGGATCGTTTCAAGCAATTTATTATAATCACCTAATTTCTGCATATTTACATACCCATTATTGCCGTTTCCAAGCAGATTGCTTTTTGAGATGTAGGAATTACGGTCGAGCTGGTTGACGTTATATCCGCCACTGACCTGGAATGTAAGCGGTTCAAGGAAATTATACGAAGCGCTGATGTTTCCGAGAAACTTGGTACTTTTCCGTTCGTCGAGCAGGTCGGTGGTGTACGAAACCGGGTTGACACGATAAGGCGGCACATTGTAATAATCCCCGTTTTCATCATAAATCGGATATGTTGGGTTGAACACATAAGCTTCATAAAGAATACTACTTCCCATTTCACTGCCTACCGTATTTGACACGGGAGCCTGATTGGTTGTTTGCTGGCCATAACTCATGTTCACGTCGAATTTCAATTTACCGTCAAGCTCTGAGTGGGTCAGATTAATTCGGCTGTTAAAATTCTTCGCGCCGGAACTTTTTATAATACCTTGCTGGTCACTGTAACCTACCGATACGCGGTAGTTGCTTTTTTCAACGCCACCTGTCAATGAAAGGAAATTACTTGTGGTCATAGCTGTACGTTCAATACGGTCTTGCCAATTAGCATTATCGCCTTTATCATCCAGCGTTAACCCAAGTTCATTAACAATCGCCCGATATTCGTCACCGGTCAATACATCAAGCTTTTTTGAAGCATTTGAGAACCCAGTGTTGAACGCGTAATTAAGTTGCATTCGGCCCGCTTTACCCTTTTTGGTGGTTATCATGATAACGCCATTGGCACCACGTGAACCGTAAATCGCAGTAGCTGAAGCATCCTTCAAAATGTTGATTGATTCTATATCATTCGGGTTAATACTCGACAACGGGTCTACTGGTTCCTCATCGAAATAGTCATATGTACTGCTCAATTTGGAAGAGCTCACTCCTGCAGAAGTTGAAATTGGAACACCATCAATAACATAAAGAGGCTCGTTGGAAGCGGAGATTGATGTACCACCTCGAACACGGATCGTGTTGGTACCTCCGGGCTTACCCGAATTTTGGCTGATGCTAACACCGGAAATCGATCCTTTCATAATCGCCTGCGGAGTTAATCCTGCCCCAACCTGAAATTTATCACTGTTTATTGAGGAAACGGATCCTGTTAGGTCGCTCTTTTTCATGGTCCCGTAACCGATGGCAACAACTTCTTCCAAGCCAATTGCTGATTCTTTCATCGTAACATCGATTCGAGATTGTCCTGCAACCGGAATTTCCTGCGATTCCATTCCTACGAAAGAAAACACCAAGATAGCATCAGCCGGAATATTAGCCAGATTATAATTTCCATCAAAGTCGGTAACTGTACCGGTTGAAGTTCCTTTAACAAGAACCGTTACGCCTGGAAGAAGCTCCCCTTTATCGCTGGTTATTTTCCCGGTTACTTTAATTTCTTTTTGTTGGTTTTGGGTTGCCGTTTTTTCTGAAACAACGATAAAACGATTAACTAATTCATATTTCAGATTTTGCCCGTCAACCACCTGATCCATGATATCATTAATCGAGGAATTTTCGACAATCACTGAAATTGGTCGGTTTACATCAAATACTTGATTGTCATACATAAACGAGTAATCAGTCTGTCGTTCAATTTCTTCGATAACATCTTTCACTCGACCTTGCTGGATGTTCAGATTTAGGCGGGTGTTTTGAGCGTTCGTCTCGGCCACAGAACTCATCAGACCGACAAACAAACATAAGACAAGTGTCAATTTCATAATTAACAACATTTTGCACCAAGAGGACATACTCGAAGCATATCCTCCGGCATTCGATTTTTTTTTCATAAGTTTGTGATACATTTTGTGCATCCTGCAAACTCAATGGGTTGGCGCTTATCGATTTGCAGTGATGCGATTAAACAAAAGTCATTTTAGAAGGTTTGCTGCCAATGCAGCAGGCCTTTTTGTTTTTCAAATCATCTTTTTTCTATGTCATTTGCATCATTTTGATAATTCAACATTTTCACCGTCAATTTTATATTTTATGGATGTTAAGTGTCCAATTGTAGTTAATAGTTGAGGAAGGCTTTCTGTTTTTACCTTGAAACTTAAACGCTCATTGACATTCAAGTCATCAGCATAATGGAAGCGTACACCGTACCAACGCTCTAAATATTTTAGAACTTCTTTAAATGGTTTATTTTCAATAACCAACTCGTCAGTACTCCATGAGACGATCATATCGAGATTTTCATGATTTACATTGAGTTTATTGGTCTGGTTGTTTAGACTAGCGACCTCTCCGGGAACCATTTTTGTGAGTAGCTTATCTTTATTAAAAAATCCGACACTTCCCTCCAAAAGGGCTACTTCTGTATTTTCATCTTCCGGATAATGTTTGAAATTGAATTTTGTACCGTACACTTCCACTTTCACATCGCCGGAACGGAGGCTAAATACCTTATGGGGATTTTTGGTAACTTTGAAAAGTGCTTCTCCGTCCAAGATCACATTGCGTTCTTTATTAAAAGTCGTTTCGTATTTTAAACTTGAGTTTCCATTCAGTAATACAACGGTGTGATCCGGTAAAACAACACGGGTTTTATGTCCATAAGGCGAATAAACTTCAGCATATTGGGGTTTAGAAAATGCATTCTGAAAATACCAGCTACTTAGCACTCCAATTGAGAATAAGAGTATTGCGGCTGCAACGCGAAGAAAAACCGGATTAATCGCTCTCAATTTTCCTTTCTTTTCAATCCGATTTTCAATTTTAGTCCAAGCTGTAAGCTGATCAGGAGTAAACTCGCCGGGTAATTTACCTGAAATATGGTAAGTTAGACTAATCTCTTCCCATAACTTTCTGTTTTGATCAGAATCGTCAATCCACTGCTTTAATTCTTTTTCGAGTGCCTCAGAAGGATTACTCAGTGCAATTTGTATTTTTTCCCATGGGATAGAATTATCCATAACTGGCTGTCTTTACTTATAAGTAACAGCATTCATGAATAACCCCTAAAAGAACGGAAATTTTTTTAGTGAAAAATTTCAAGAATGAATAACAGGAATATTTTATCACGGTGAGGCTCGAGGTAGGCACGCAACTTTCTTAACGCTATAGTCATTTGACCTTCAACTGTTTTAACTGACACGCCGAGTTGCTCAGCAATCTGTTTATTACTCAAATCATCGACTTTACGAAGCAAAAAAATCTTACGACATCTTTCAGGCAATTGTGCGATAGCGTCGTCCAAAAGCTGACGAAACTCGTCAACACCTGAAAATTGATCCAACTTGATTTCTTCAATAAATTGTTCATCTTGTGTCAATGGTTCAAACCATGAAGCGTGATTTTTTTGTGAGCGCAGTACGTTCAGACTTTTGAACTTTGAGGCACCATACAAATAGGCTTTCACTGAAGACTGGACCTGAATTTTGTGTTTATTTTCCCAGAAATACACAAAAATATCTTGTACAACCTCCTCAGCAAGCATTTCATCTTTCAGATAAATATTAACAAAGTTGCATAGGTCTTTGTAATACTTATCAAAAAAATAGCGAAAAGCTCGTTTATCACCGTTCACCATACGGCTGACTATAAAAAGTTCATCGGTATTTCGGTTTCCTGTCAACGATTAATCCAATTTAACATGTCTCGAAGATATCAGATTAACACAATTACACCAACAAAGGAGGGCAACCATCGTCATAGTCACCCTCCACAATTTTCACCTATTCTTCTGATCTAACTGTTATTTCTTATGTTGATCCAAATCTTTCTGCATCTCTACTGCAGCCATGATAAATGGGCCAACACCTTTCGGGTCGTTATCACGAATTTCTGTCGATGTATAATATTCAAATGAGCCGTCACGGTAAGGATTTCCGCCCAAGCCGGCAACAGCACAACATTGAGTCAACGAAATTTTACCATCATCCTCTTTTTTAATAAAGTGTTTCAACAAGCCTTCAAATCCCTTTTTGGCAGCTTTCATATAGGAATCGTCAACATAGCCCATGCGATTTGCTTTGGCAAAAGCATATACAAACATTGATGAACATGTTGATTCCAGGTAGTTACCGTCTCTTCCGGGTTCATCCATTACTTGCCACCAAACGCCTGATTTGGGATCCTGGGCTTTCAGGATAGCCGCGTATACAGTCTTCAATACATTAATAAATTCAGCACGTTTAGGGTGATCAGCCGGAATAAAATCCAGGATATCAACCATTGCCATAGCATACCAACCTTCAGCTCGTCCCCATACGTGTTGGGAAAGTCCGGTTATTGAGTCGGCCCATGCTTGTTTTTTGCTTTCATCCCAACCGTGGAAGTTCAAACCGGTAACGCTGTCATGCGTGTGCTTTTGAACCGTAAAAACCTGGTGCATGGCATCATCAATTGCTTCAGGCTTATTGAAAACTTTTCCGTATTGTGCATGAAAAGGATCGGCCATGTACACACCATCCAACCACATTTGATTCGTGTAAACTTTTTTGTGCCAGTAACCACCGTCGGAAGTTCGAGGTTGGTGTTCCAACTGCACATTCAGTGTGTCCATTGCCTTTTTAAAGCGCTCATCGCCGGTTCTTTTGTAAATTTCGAAAAGGATCTTACCCGAATTAACCAAATCCAGGTTGTATTTACTCATTTTATACGTATCGATGGTGCCGTCCTCTTTGATCATTTTATCGGCATAAGCAAAACCATAGTCGTAGTATTTTTGATCCCCGGTTTCGTCGGCAAGACGTTGTAAAGCCAAAGTAACCAAGCCTTGCGTATAACTCCATTTTGGTTTTGGTGACCAATCCAGCATCGAGGCATCAGGGAAACGAGCCATATCGGAGTCTGCCATTTTAATACCCCACTCAATCGGACTGGTTTTATCCTGCTTGCCCGACTGGCTACAAGATGTGGCAACGACAGAAAATATTGCCAGAATCGAGAATAATAAAGATTTGAATGCGTTCATCAGTTATAGCTTAAATATTAAAAATTCGCTTGTCTTCAGAATACAAAAATAGCAGAGCGACAGTTCCCACACTCCCTATATTTTGTTTGTTTTAGGGGGATAAATTATCGCATCGGAATGAAAAGCAAACAATATGAGCTATTTACATACCAAATACAATCCAGCATGCAACACAGAACGCAGGCAATTAAATCTCAGTTGGTAATTATCGGCTTATTTCAAATTGATAGTCTCCTGATCCAACTTCAACGACAACATAGCCGTCTTCCTGACCAATAAGACTTACATCGCGATGGAAACGAATTGCTTTTCCATCTTCTTTCACCTTGTCGGCAGACGAAGCCGGCAAATAAACTTTCGCCGTTGTGTTCACCGGAATGGTAACTTTCAGCAATAGTTGTCCCTGCTCCCATCTCCATTCTGAGGCAACTTTACCGTAATAAGTTATTAAATCCGCTTTCACAAAATTAAGCTTTCGGGTAACAACCGGTTTTATCTGAATCTCTTTGAATCCAGGCACATCCGGATCGGTTTGAATACCGGCAGCAACCCGATACATCCAGTCGCCAATTGCGCCATAAGCATAGTGGTTAAAAGAGTTCATGCCCGGATTTTGAAAAGAACCATCCGGTTTGATTCCATCCCAGCGCTCCCAAATGGTCGTTGCTCCCATCGTTACCGGGTACAACCACGAAGGATAGGATTTTTCGAGCAGTAATTTGTAAGCCAATTCACTCTGACCAAAACGCGACAGGACATGGCACAGGTAGGGTGTTCCCAGAAAGCCTGTGGTCAAATGATCTCCATATTCGTGGATATTGGTCACCAGCCGTTCCACGGCATCGGTCCGCATTGAATCGGGCAACATATCGAATGCCAAAGCCAAAACATAGGCTGTTTGGGTTCCTGACACCATCCTTCCGCTTGGAGTCACATACTCATGTACAAAGGCCTGTTTGACTTTCGTCAGCAGAGAATCAAAATATTGTACTTCATAATCTTTTTCCAACACCTTAGCTGCATTGATGACCAATTGAGTCGAATGTGCATAAAAACACTGGGCAATCAGGTCTTTATCGGTCGAAGCAGCGCGCCCGCTGTTATCGTCATCAGGACGATAGAACAACCAGTCGCCAAATGATTGCTTAGGTCGCCAAAGATTGTGTTTGGCGGTATTTTGGATATACTTTACCCAGCCCTTCATGCTATCGTACTGATTTTCCAACAATACTTTATCACCATAAACGCGGTACATCACCCAGGGCGCTATTGTTGCCACATCGCCCCAGCCAGGGCTACATTCGTCACCCAATATATTAGGAACGACATAAGGAACACTGCCATCTTTAGCCTGATCCAAAGCAACATCCTTTAGCCATTTCGCATAAAAACTGTTTACATTGAAGTTAAAAGCAGCAGTTGGCGCAAAAGCCTGGGCATCACCCGTCCAGCCCAAACGTTCGTCGCGCTGCGGACAGTCGGTCGGAACATCCAGGAAATTCCCCCGTTGACTCCATTGAATATTGTGTTGTAATTGATTTACAAAATCATCGGAACACGAAAAATCGCCGGTTGGCTGCATATCCGAATACAAAGCGTAAGCCGTAAAATTCTCAGGATTCAATTCACCCGGATAACCTTCAACTTTGATATATCGAAATCCCTGGAACGTAAAGCGAGGCTCAAAAACTTCCTCACCACCACCTTTTAAGATATAGGTATTTGTTTGCTTAGCAGTTCGAAGATTCTCCGTGTAGAAATTTCCGTCTTTATCGAGTACTTCAGCATGCTGAATGGTAATTTTATCCCCTGACTTACCGGTAGCTTTTACCTGCACCCATCCCACCAGGTTTTGTCCAAAATCCAGAACAGTTTCGCCACGGGGAGTTTTAATCACTTTGACCGGTTTAAAACTTTCATGCTTACGAACAGGCTCGTTCTCAGTTGACACTAAGGTGATCACCGGGTAATTAGCCAATCGAATTGCCGACCAGTCCACATCGACAAATCCCGGCTTCGACCACCCTTTCTGCTCTAAACGAGCATCATAGGTTTCGCCATCATATATCTCGGATGAAACAATCGGACCTCGGGATGAAAGCCAGCTCCCATCTGAGATAATATTTTCAGTTGTTCCATCCGTGTATATAATTTGCATCTGGAACAGCAAGGCCAGGTCTTTCCCATAATGATCGGGCTTGGGGTTAAAGCCAAGTCTTCCCCTGTACCAACCATTTCCTAAAGTAAGGCCAATGGCATTTTTGCCGTCCTTCAATAAATCGGTAACATCGAATGTTTGATATTGTAACCGTTTGTCATAGCTGGTCCAGCCCGGAGTGAGGTACAGATCCCCCACCCGTTTGCCGTTAATTTCAGCTTCGTACATTCCACGTGCCGTTACAAAAGCCACAGCCAGCTTGACCTGTTTTTGCAAGGCAAATTCTTTTCGTAAAATCGGTGATTGGCGGCTTTCGTTATCTTGCACACCGGGTTGAATCCACTTGGCCACCCAGTTTTGAGGTCCCATTAAACCCATGATCCAATAATTTGGAGTACTCCATTTTGACATCCTGTCATTTTGGTCCCAAACACGAACCTGCCAGTAATATTTATGCCCGGGCTTAAGGGTATTCCCGGTAAACTGAACAAACACAGATTGATCGGAAGGTATTTTTCCGGTACTAAAAATCAAATCAATTCCCTTTTGCAAGGACTCCAGGCTTTCGCTCACCCGAATATCGAAAGCCGACTGTTTCATATTGCGTCTGGAAGACTCCAATGTCCATGACAAACGCGGATACAAAACATCAACCCCTGTAGGGTTAATTTTATTTTCAACATAGAGGCGGGTAACTTCAATTTGCGCATTTACCTGAAGAGTGAATAATACAATAGCAAAAAGAAACAGTAATTTCCTCATAACCGCAAGCATAAGTTATTCGTTTCGTAGGGTTTAGTACTTTCGTTCATCATTGCATAACCAATCCCCGGAATAAACCGAAGATGATTCTGCAACTTTCAAATTGTCTCAAATGTACAAAGGATATTTTCAATTTAAAACCATCCACGAAAAACTTACGACTTACTCCCCAAGAAGAATTCTACAGCAGACGAAACCGAACCTAAAATTCACCATTCTTAAACCTTCGAAAATAATCGGCAGCCGCAACCCGAACCTTTCCCGACAATAAAATAGTACTGATCATGGTTGGGAAGGCCATTAAAGCGAAAGCAAAGTCGAAAAAACTAATAATGACTTTCATTTGCGACATCGCCCCTACAACTATCAAAACCACCACCAGGTAGTGATACCAGTGTTGATACTTTGCACCGGCAACAAAGCTTAAACATTTACTGCCATAATAGGGAAAAGCAAACATCGTTGATAAGGAAAAGAACGTAACGCAAACCACCAAAAGATAAGAACCGAAAGGAATAACATCGTCAAATGCTTCGGCTGTCAGGGTTATCCCATCAGAAGTGCTATGGGTCCATACGCCCGTGATAATAATCGCCAATGCCGTCATGGTACAAACGATAATGGTATCGATAATCGGGCCCAGCATCGCAACCAGACCTTCCCGAATAGGCTCATTGGTTTTGGCTGCTCCATGTGCCATAGGTGCAGTACCCATTCCCGCTTCATTAGAGAAGGCTGCCCGACGAACTCCTGTAATAATGATGGCTCCTAACGAACCGCCTAAAACAGCTTTCCCTGTAAAAGCATCGGCAAAAATCATTTTAAAACTGGGGATGATCATGGAGCTATGCGAAAAAATGATGAAAAGAACAGCTACAATGTAGACAACCACCATAACGGGAACCATTTTCCCGGTTACATTACCAATTCGCTTCACTCCCCCCAAAACAACAATACCGACAATCGTCGCTATGACCAGACCTATAATACCGTCGGTCATTAAGGAACGGTGAATTCCAATTGGTACCAGGAACACATCGCGAACGACCTGAGTCAGCTGGTTTGCCTGAAAAAGCGGTAAAACCCCGAACATGGCCATGATGGAGAAGAAGATTGCCATGGGCTTCCATTTCTGCCCCAGTCCTTCAGTTATAAAGTACATCGGTCCTCCCTGAATTTCGCCGGCACTATCCTTTCCGCGATACATAACAGCCAGCGAACAGGTGAAAAATTTCGTTGAAACACCCAGCAATGCCGAGACCCACATCCAAAACATGGCGCCGGGTCCTCCTGTGGTGATTGCAACAGCCACGCCACTAATATTTCCCATACCAACGGTTCCGGCAAGGGCTGTTGCCAGAGCCTGATAATGTTTAAGCTGACCTGCTTCTTCGGGATCATCGTATTTACCACGAATGATCTGAATAGCATGCCCTATATATTTTACAGGGGCCAATCGCGATACAATGAGGAAATAAAAACCGCCACCTAACAACAGGATTAAAACGGGAGCACCCCATACAAAATCGGATGCCTTTATAATTAATTCTCCAAGTTTTTCGAACATTGCTTTTTCTGTTTCGAGGCAATATAACTATTCTTTTTGTTTAAAAATAGCGATCAACTCTTACTTCATGATGAATTAAATTTGCCTGATCAACCAGGTTGGCAGAAAACTGACGTGCAAAATAAGGTCCCAACAGACATCCCTTAGATCCCAGTCCATTGAAGATCCCCACCTGCTGATAGTCCGGATGCAGGCCAACAACAGGGCGGCGATCATGCGTGGTAGGACGAATGCCTGCCCGATGTCGGGTAAGCTGATAATCTCCTTCAAAAACCTGCTCCAGCTTTCCTGTCAATTCGTTTTGAGCTTCAATAGTCGGTTCTTCATTGATATTATTCCAATCGTAGGTTGCCCCCATCCTGAAATGCCTTTGACCAACTGGCATCAGGAAGAATGCTTTATTCAAGATGAAATCAGCCTGGTACGATGTTGTTTCCAGGTCAAATACTTCGCCTTTGGTATGCTTAAACTGAATTTGCTGAAAGAACGGGTTTTGCGATGCCCGGTGTCCCTCACAAAAAATAATCTTCCGGGCTTCCAAATCACCATAAACCACCCGATCGGGATGCAGCACCATCCGATCATAATCGAAGTTCATTTTGTGAAGCATGTCCTTTTTCTCCAGATAAGCCCGATAACCATTCAGAAAAGCTTCCAGGTCTACGCGACCGGCCGTCTCAACCCAACCGCTGCCATGCTCTAACTTCAGCCCGGGATAGTTGGTATCATCGGGAGCCGGCACCAGATAGCGGGACAAATCATTTTCGGCAACTTTCTTTTTCCAAAAATCACCTTCGCCCAAACCAAGTACTTTGCGAATTTTCAACGGGAAGAAAATTTGACAGCCCAGCAGTTCTTCGAATTCTTCGAAGGTTTGGATCAATTGCGGAAACAGC
>NZ_JBZQJF010000162.1:0-5023 GCF_059905295.1 Mangrovibacterium sp. | reverse complement strand
GTTTTGCATTATTGTTGCTGCTGTTAATCGAAACTTAAAAGTAATAGTTATGGAAATTAAACAGACTTGGGAAAAAGTGATTGAATATGCTACTATGCCTTTGCATGGAAGTTTATCTCGCAAACAAAGAAAAGGAGTGAAAATCCAGATTAATGACGGCGAAATAATTGAAGGTGCAACTTTCTTTTTAGAAGAATTGGTGCTATGGACTGCTGAGTCATCGGACGGGGTGGTTAGTAATACCTATTATGACTGGAATAAGATTGCCTCAATTAGGGTTGTTAGCGATAGTGAAAAATAGGATGGAGGACTAAAGATATGACTGCAGAAGAAATAGCTAACCTGGAAAAAGAAGTCAACAAGTTAAAATTTAAGGCGAGCCAGCAGGCCAGTGAGCTACACGATCTGATTGAAGATCGCTTGTTGACCGACTTTGAAGATATTCCGGAATTTGCCGAGTCAACTTACCTGGCATGTAAGGCTTGGGCAGATAAATTAAAAGAATTAAAACAAATCAAGGGCGTTTAACTGAACAAAAATTAGCCTTAGGGGAGTGAGTTTTCTTATTCCCCTTTTTTGTTTGCCCTGGCTTGCATAACGATGCCAGGATAAAAATCACTGCTTGTTGCTTTGCATTGAGAAAGAAAATCTGACAGAATGAAATACAAAACCAGAGAGATGGCGTGTATTTTAATTTCAAACGTCAAAATTGCGCGGTATATACCATCTTTTTGCTGCAATATGACAGAGTAGAATGTTTTTAAATAAGCCCTAAATATGTTTTAGAGCATAAAAAAGATTAATTTTGACCCCTTCAAAAATGTAGGTAATGGCAGCATACGTAAATAACGTCATGATTATCCGTCATGAGCTGATTGCCCGACTGATACGCATGTTTCGGGCAGGAGAGCTGGAGTCGAAAATTAACGCACTTCCGGTCGAGTTGTATCCTAAAGATCGCAACCCTAGGGGGCGTTGCTGTATCTATAAGGAGCGGGCAATTACCCGGTATAAAATGTTACCGCTTTTAGGTTACGAAGTGCCTTCGGATGACATTGATTTACATAGCTTGAGCGAATATGCCACGAGCGCTATGCAGCGCGAAAGTCAGCCTGAGAAAATATTGACGGTAGTCGATGAAGCATGTACCGGTTGTGTGCAAGCTAACTACGTGGTTACCAATTTGTGTCGTGGTTGTGTCGCCAGTCCATGTGTGATGAACTGCCCGAAAAATGCCATTCGTTTTACACCAAGCGGACAAACAGAAATTAAGCCGGATGCCTGTGTTAACTGTGGCTTGTGTCAAAAAGCCTGTCCTTACCATGCGATTGTTTACATGCCTATTCCGTGTGAAGAAGCCTGTCCGGTTGGTGCGATCAAAAAGAATGAGAGTGGCAAAGAGGAGATTGATCCGGATAAGTGTGTTTATTGTGGTAAATGTATTACAGCATGTCCTTTTGGAGCAATTTTCGAGCTTTCGGCTGTCATTGATGTTATGCGGGCTATTGAACGCAAAGAGCAGGTAATAGCCATGGTTGCTCCTTCAATTTTAGCTCAATATGCCGAAACACCGGGACAGGTATTTGCCGCGATCGAGCAAATTGGGTTCTCAGAGGTTGTTGAGGTTGCCCGTGGTGCTGAAATAACAGCCCGTAACGAGGCCGTCGAGCTTAAAGAAAAGTTAGCGGAAGGGCAAAAGTTCATGACAACTTCCTGCTGTCCCTCATATGTTGAAACTGTAAATAAGCATGTGCCGGGCTTGAAACCATATGTGTCGCATACTTTATCACCATTAGCTTATACAGCCGAGGAATTGCGGGAGAAATACCCGGATGCTAAATTGGTTTTTGTGGGTCCGTGTGTGGCTAAACGTAAAGAGGCCCGTGATCAAAACAGTGCCGATTATGTATTGAGTTTTGAAGAGCTCGACTCAATCATGGAGGGAATGGAAATTCTGCCTTCGAAGATTGAAGGAATTGCAGTTGAATCCTATACTAAAGAGTCGCGAGGATTTGCACAAAGCGGGGGAGTACTTGGAGCTGTATTGGCAGAAAAACAAGCTGAAGGCTTTAGCTATGAAACGATTAATGGAATCGACAAAGCGATGATTCGAACCATGAAGCAGATGGAAAAAGGAAAAGTTGCTTCCCAATTTTACGAGGTGATGGCTTGTGAGGGCGGATGTATTGCCGGACCTGGAGCAAATATTAAATCGGCAAAAGCGAAGAAGAATTTTATAAACTCAATGAAGTCCTTAGAATAGGAACTATATATGTTTAGGTTGAAATGCGGGTGAATTTGATTTCATTCGCATTTTTTTTTGATTCCTTCAAGCCAATCGTGTAATTAAAGCTTCCTGATTAACGAAAGCCCGTCTCGTAGAGGTAAAATAACCTGGCGAACTCGTTCGTCGTCCTTTACCCGGTGGTTAAATTCCAAAATGCCAATGGTTTGTCCGTCCCGCTGGTCGACTTCCTGAACTACCTTGCCATCCCATAAGATATTGTCGGCTAAAATATAGCCTCCTGATCGTAGTTTGTCGAATACCAGGTCGTAGTAGCGACAATATTCCCGTTTGTTCCCATCCAAGAATACAAAGTCGAATGTTTCGTCAAGCGTCGGGATAATTTCGCAGGCATCTCCAATGTGTTGCTTTATCTTGTGCTGTATGCCGGCTTTTTCGAAATACTTAGTAGCAATCCATTCCAGTTCATCATTTACTTCAATGGTGTGTAAAATTCCCTCTTCTGCTAATCCTTTGGCCAGGCAAAGCGCAGAGTAACCTGTGAAGGTTCCGATTTCGAGAATTCGTTGCGGACGGATCATCGTACTCAGCATTTCCAATAGCAAGCCTTGTATGTGTCCCGAGAGCATCCGGGGGCGCAGGATGCTGATGTTGGTCTCCCGATTTAGTTCATATAAGGTCGGATCCTCAGGAGTGCTGAAATCCACTATGTATTTCTCCAGTTCGAAATTGTTCTCCATTACTCGTAAATTAACATGCTGAGTGCATTTTCATCTAAAACTTCGTTGGCAATTTCCAGCAGCTGACTGTCTGTGATATTTTCAATTTTTTGGTAAATCTCCGGCAAACTATCTACCTTGTTGTACAGCAAGTAGCTTTTGCCAAGTGTGAGCATCAGGTCGTCGCGGTTTTCACTTGAAATAGCAATTTGACCGATTAGTTGTTTTTTGGCTTTACTAAGCTGCAGAGCGCCCAGACGTTTCTCCCGAACCAGTTTAAATTCTTTTTTTACCAGGCGAATGGCTTTCTCTAGGTTCTCTTTGTCGGTGCCAAAGTACACGTTAAACTGTCCTGTATCTGAATAGGCGGTATAACTCGATTCAACATTGTAAGCCATGCCATGTCGTTCGCGAAGGCTGAGGTTCAGGCGCGAGTTCATCGATTGTCCGCCAAGTAAACTGTTTAGCAAGACCATCCCCATTCGTTTGTCATCTTGTGCATCGTAAGCAATATTTCCGATAACACAGTGGTTCTGGAATGTGTCCATATTTACACGCTTCATAGCAGGCGTGTAGTTGATAAAAAGTTCGCGTTGGTGTTCGCGTTTTTTAGTTGGGATTTCTGCAAAGAATTTTTCGGCCAGTGCTTTGAAACGGGGAAAAGGGATGTTGCCCACCGAGCTTAATACCATTTGGTCGGTGTGGTAATTATTCGCGATAAAGTGAAGAATATCCTTTCGCTTGAAGGATTTGACCAGCTTGGGTGTGCCCAGAATATTTCGGGCAATAGGGTGGCCGGCAAACAACAATTCATCAAAGTCGTCGAAAATCAATTCCGAGGGACTGTCTTTGTACGAATTGATCTCTTCAATTACCACTTCTTTTTCTTTTGCAATTTCCTTTTCCGGGAAACTGCTGTTGCGAACAATATCGCTGATTAATTCCATGCTTCGGCTGTAATACTTAGCCAAGAAGGTGGCGTATACGGCTGTTTCTTCTTTTGTCGTATAGGCATTAATCTCTCCGCCAACATCTTCAATCCGGCTGAGCACGTGATAGGCCTTCCGCTTTTTGGTGCCTTTAAAAATAACGTGCTCAATAAAGTGGGCAATGCCTTGCTCATGTTCCAGTTCATCGCGTGAACCGGTATTTAGAATAACGCCAAAATGGGCGGCCGGTGATTCCACTTGTTGATGGATAATCCGGATTCCGTTGGGTAATATGCAGGTATCTATTTTCACTTCAAATTGAATTGGAGTGCAAAAGTAGAAATACGCAAACTAAATACAATTGATAATTTCATGAAAAAGAGAGATTTCTATTTAAATGCGCTAAAAAAAATCTTCGGTGGGTTATTTTTTATTTTGAAGTAACGATTTTTGCCCTATATTTGCAACCGCAATTGCGAAACATAGCAAGCGCATGCCAACGGTGCCATAGCTCAGTTGGTAGAGCAATGGACTGAAAATCCATGTGTCCCTGGTTCGATTCCAGGTGGCACCACCGGTAGGGAACGATGCAAATCGTTCCCTTTTTTTGTTTTTTAATTTCTACAGTAGCCCCTTGCCCTAATATAGGTAGTCGGTAAAACTAGATTACGGTATGAATTTTTATTGCAGTTGATGAACTGAGAGGCTTTCTTTAGGTAAGTCTTCTTCTTCTTCTTTCTAGATTGGATTCAATAATCTATTGGACCTTTTTTCGAGTCACTTTTCATTCTCTATTCGTAAATTAGGAGAATGAAAGATGCTTCATGGAACACTTTGTTTACATACTTTTTAGTCCAAGTTTGAATAGATACTATGTTGGAGAAACTGTAAATGTAGAGAACCGTATTCGGCAGCACAATAGTAGTTTTTATAAAAACTCAAGTACCCGAGTTACTCATGATTGGGAAATATTTCTAAAAATTGAGTGCGAGAATAGGATTCAAGCTCTTCGTATGGAGAAATTTATTAAGAAGATGAGAAATCGTTCATTTTATCATAGATTGAAGATGGAAAAGCAGTTGGTTGTTGATTTGTGTCTAAGATTCAAAACATAATGCCCTGGTTCCCCC